>JAKAHX010000179.1 GCA_021814735.1 Chloroflexota bacterium
CCATGCCGCCCTGGTTCTCGATGAAGGCGGCCGGGTTGGCGAGCTTGCCGATGTCGTGGTAGTAGGCGGCGACCCGGACCAGCAGCGGATCGGCGCCGATCGCCTCCGCGGCGCGCTCGGCGAGGTTGCCGACCATCAGCGAGTGGTGATAGGTGCCGGGCGTCTCCAGCAGGAGCCGGCGCAGCGCGGGCTGGGACGGGTTCGCGAGCTCCAGCAGCTGGAAACTGGTGGTGATCCCGAAGAGGTTGCCGAGGACGGCGAACGACCCGACGGCGACCACGGCGGAGCCGCCGGCCGACGTCAGCGCGGCCCCCCAGAGCTGGAGCAGACCGGTCAGGTCGCGCTCGCCGAGCAGCGTGAAGATGG
This sequence comes from Chloroflexota bacterium, assembly GCA_021814735.1. GTDB lineage: Bacteria > Chloroflexota > Limnocylindria > Limnocylindrales > CSP1-4 > JAJYNJ01. Next base: position 367 of record JAKAHX010000179.1, read on the forward strand.
CCACCACCAGGGCGTCGACCACGGCCATCGCGAGGCCCGCCTCCGCGAACCGGTGGATGCGGTCGCCACGGTACAGCACGACGATCCCTGCCAGCCCGCCCAGGAAGAGGTACGTGGAGAGCTCCACGCTCCCCGAGATGGCCCCCGCCAGCACCGCCAGCGTGCCGAGCACCACGATCGCCGCGCCGCTGTCCAGCAGCACCGCGAGCAGCAGCCCGATGGCGCCCACGGGCATGAAGAAGGGCAGCACGGATCGGCTCGCGGTGAGTTTCAGGGCGAGCACGGCACCGGCGAGGAGCAGGCCCACCAGCAGCAGTGCGTTGTCGCGGTGCCACAGCTCGGGCCGGTAGCGCCACACCCAGCCGAGCAGCAGGCCCACCACCAGGACCGCGAGCAGGAACCAGCCGGCGAGCTTGGCAAGATCGGGCTTCGGGTTCTGCAGACCCAGGGCCTGGATCTTCTCCATGTCGGTCGCCGTGATGGTGTGACCCTGGTCCACGATCACCTCGCCCTGCTTCAGGGTCACCGTCACCGGCGGCGTGTCCTGGAGCGCCTTTTGCTGGGCCGCCTGCGTCGCCGCGGCGTCGTACGTGGAGTTGGCGACCAGGAGCGGCTCGATGATCTCCCCGGCCAGGGCCCGCTGATCCGCGGGGATCCCGGGCGGCAGGGCCTGCGGGAGCGCCTGGCGGATCGAGTCGAGCTGCGAATCGCGCACCTCGCCCTGCTCGGTGGTGTCGAGCACGCTCCGCATGTCGTCGCGGAGCGTGGTCCAGGAGGTCATGTCCAGCCCCTGCAGAGTGGCGATGGCCGTCCGCGACAGGGAGGGGATCGCCGCCGCGAGCGCCGCCTGTCGCGCCTGCTCGGAGAGGACGGCCCCGAAGGCCGCGTCCACCGGCGCCACGATGCGGTCGAAGAGTGCCGTCTGCTTGGCGGCCGCGAGGTCGCCCTTCTGCGGCGTGTAGTCGTACTGGGGCGGCACGGCCTGCACGGCGGCCTGCTGGGCCTGCTGCGTCAGGATCGAGCTCACGAACTCGATCGCGCGGGGGGCCGTGATGGGGGCGGGCGCGATGTCCCCCACGGCGACACGGTACCCCGCGGGGATGATGTCGATGGAGAGGATCGCGGTGAGCGCGGCAACCAGGACGGTGGCGCTCACCGCCAGTCGCAGGGCGTCCCGCCGCGTGAAGGTCGCGAGCGGTGCACGGGCCTGCTGCGCGAGCATCAGCGCCGTTCCTCGTCGCCCGTGGCCGTGCCCGGGGCCGGACCCGGGGTCGCGCGCTGCCGCAGCGCCTGGACCACGCGCTCATTCACCACCCGCCCATCCGCGCGGCCACGCACGCGCGGAGCCAGGAGCCGCATCACCGCACCGACGTCCTTCGGTGAGTGCGCCGCCGCCTCGTCGATGGCCTGGCGCACCAGCGCGTCGAGCTCCGCGTCGTCGAGCTGCGCCGGCATGTACCCGGAGAGGACGTCGATCTTGCGCTGCTCCTCGGCCGCCAGGTCCGCGCGCCCGCCCGAGACGAAGGCCTCGAGCGACTCGCGGCGCGTGCGGAGTTCGCGCGCCAGCACGCCGAGCTCCTCGTCGGGCGTCAGCGGTCGCCGGGCGTCCTTCGCGGCACGCTGGACGGCCGCGACCGCCATGCGGAGCGTGTCGCGACGAACCGCGTCATGCGCGCGCATGGCGGCGGTCATGTCGGCCTGCAATCGCTCTGCGAGTGTCACGGGATGGTGCTCCCGGGTTGCGCCATCGGCGCCCCGGAGTGGCCGGATGCCGTGCCGCGCGTCACGAGCGGAACGGGGGTCCGACGCGTGACGGGGCGGTCGCGGACGACCTAGCCCTGGCGGGCGGCCTTCTTGCGCTTCGCTTCCTTGCGCTTGCGCTTGACGCTCGGCTTCTCGTAGTGCTCGCGACGTCGAGCCTCTGCGAGGATGCCGCTCTGCTGGATCTTCTTGTTGAACCGGCGGAGCGCGCTCTCGAAGGTCTCGTTCTCCCCGACGCGGACTTCAGCCAATCCGGAATCACCTCCCCTGGCGGGACATTGCCTCGACACGCCGTCCGGTGCCAGGCGGACGCAGGCGTGGGCGCGCGGAACCGGGCGCCGCGCGAGAGCCGGCCGAGCATAGCCGAGGCGGATCGGCCGGTCAACCCGGCGGCGCGGAACGCCCCTGGGAAGCTGCGCCGGGCGCCCAGGCTCGGTAGCATCGGAGACATGCGACTTGCTCTTGCCGACGTGCTCTGCCCATCCTGCCAGGGGTACGTGCATCCCTTCCTCGATCGGTGCCCGGGATGCGGGACGCCACGCCCGTCGCGCTACGCGGAGGCGCTCGCCGGCTCGGACCTCGGCGCTGCCTCCATGCGCCGGGATCCCGCGGTCGTGGCCCTGGCGGCGCAGACGATCCGGCGGGTGACGACCCTGGCGGCACTCCACGGGGCCTGGATGCGCGGGCGGGCGGGCATGGGGCCGGTCGTGGACGAGTCGGTGGACGCGGGCCGGATGATCGACTTCGTCACCGACGGCGTGACGTACCGCGCGCGCGGCGTGCCCGAGTCGCCCCTGGCGGCGATCGACGCGGAGGTCCGGGTCATCGACGACGCCCTGGTGCTGAGCGCGGCGCGCGGGGGCCGGACGCTCGCGTCCATCTCGGCCGCGACGATCCTGGCGGCCAGCCCCGGCGGTCGCGGCCGGCGCTCCGTGGCCTGGGACGGCACCTGGGCCGAGGGCAGGCGCATGCGGGTCGCACCCGACCTCCCGCCAGGCGACCTCCTGGTGACGTATGCCGCCGACAGGTGCGCGTCGCGAGTCAGCATCGGCAACCCGTCGGGCCTGTTCGCCAACCGGCCGGGCGCCGCCCACTACGAGGAGATCGCACGCTGGATCGCACTGCTCGCGGTCGCGCACGCGGAGGCGCGGTGGACGAGCACCGGAGTGCCAGGGTATGCCGCCGAGCTCGGCCTGGTGGAGGGCGGGCCGGTCGGCGCCTCCACAAGGGAGGTCGATCGCGGGGGAGACGCCCCGGATGCGACCGCTCCCGGGGTCACCACCTCCGTGCGCGAAGCCATGCTCCAGCTGGAGGAGCTTCGCGGCGCCGGGCTCATCACCGAACAGGAGTACGAGGCCAAGCGCAGCGAGGTCCTCCGCCGCCTCTGAGCGCGCCTACACTGCGCGCCGTGACGCCCACGCACTCCGACGTCTCGACGTTCACGTCCCTGCTGGGGATCCTCGACGACGCGCTGGTGCGCCGCCCGGGCGTCCCGGCGGTGGGGATCCGCGGCGACGACGGCGTCGCCTGGCACTGGAGCTATGCCGAGCTCGACCGGCGTTCCCGGCTCGCTGCCTGGCGCCTGCGGGCGCGGGGCCTCCAGCCCGGGGACCGCGTCGTCACGTGGAGCCCGTCGAGCCCGGAGCTGCCCGCCGTCTACTTCGGCGCGATGCGGGCACGGCTGACGCTGGTGCCGCTGGACCTGCGGATGTCGCCCGACACGGTCGCGCGGATCGTCGCCCGGTCGGGAGCCCGGCTGGCCGTGCTGGGGACCGGCCGCGACGCCCCGCAGCCAGCGGGTTCCGGGCTCGGCGACCTGCCGCTGACCACCACCGTGGCGCTGACCGCCGACCCCTCGCCTGACCCCGCCGACCCGTCCTGGCTCCCGGGTGACTGGGAAGAGCAGGTTGGCGGCTGGGAGCGGCCGGGCAGAGACGACCTGTTCGAGATCGTGTTCACCTCCGGGACCACCGGGATCCCGAAGGGCGTGATGCTGACGCACGGCGAGATCCTCTCCTCGATCGACGCGTTCGGCCTGGTCATCCCGCCCATGGAGCACCGCATCGTCTCGCTGCTGCCGCTCTCCCACCTGCTGGAGCAGGCCGCGGCGCTCTTCTACGCGACGCTGGTGGGTGCGCAGATCCTCTACATCCGCTCGCGCAACCCCCGGGTGATCTTCGAGGCGATCCGCGACCACCGGGTGACGACCCTGCTGGTGGTACCCCAGGTGCTGGAACTGTTCTGGGGTGCGCTCCAGCGCGAGGTGGACCGGCGGGGGCAGCGCGCACAGTTCGAGCGTGCGCGGCGCCTGGCGCGCCGGCTTCCCTACCGCCTCCGGCGGTTCCTGTTCCGCAGCGTCCACCGGCAGTTCGGTGGGGCGCTGCGCCTGGCCGTGACCGCCGGCGCGTATCTCCCGCCCGGGCTGCAACAGGCATGGGAGGACTTGGGGGTCACCGTCCTGCAGGGCTATGGCGCGACCGAGTGCGGGATCGTCTCGTGCGCGACGCTGCGCGACCATGCGCCGGGGACGGTAGGCCGGGTTCCGGCGCCGTGCCCCATCCGCGTCCGCCTGGCGGAGGACGGCGAGATCGTGGTGGCCGGGCCCACGCTCTTCTCGGGCTACTGGGGCGACCCGGACGCCACCGCGGCGGCCATCGACACGG
>JAKAHX010000180.1 GCA_021814735.1 Chloroflexota bacterium
CGTGAGCCTGCGGGACCGCGGCGTGGTCTTCGAGCGCCCCGGCGGCGGTGGTTGAGCCGGGTGTGACTGGCCCACATCCTGCAGGAGGTGCACGCCCGGTGCCGTATGTCGGCTCGGACGGGCGGGGTCACGCTCATGTGGCCCTCGGTGGCCGCGCGGAACACCGGAGGGCAGCTCGGGATCCGCCGGATCGTGCGTGATCCTCGGTCGGTCCGGAGACTGGGCGGCCGAACGGCGCCTTCGGCAGCGCGGGGTGCGTCGTCGTCCCACGCTGGGCCAGACATACGGTTCACCCAGTGCACCTTCTGCACGAACGTGCCGGCTACGCGAACGTGCCGGCTGCACGAACGTGCCGGCTGGAGGAGCATCGGTGCGTCGTCGCCCCCGACGCCTCGACAGGTTGCGCGGGAACTTGCCTTCGGTGCACCCGCCGCACCTTCTGCGGGACGTGGCAGCCCGGCGGAGCACCGCGCCCGTCGCACGGTGCCCGGTCGCCGTCGTGGCCGCGAGGTGGCCTACCGCGCCGGTGGCAGGGTTCCCGGCCGCCATCGTGGCCGGCCCGCGGTCTGCCGCGCCCGCGGCCACCCGAGCCGGCACGACCGGCGTCGTCCGCGACCCGTCGCCCGCATGGCCGTGCCGCCGCCACGAACGACACCGACCGGTCCGGAGCGTGGTGCCGGCCGCCGCCGCCCGAAGGTGGCCGGCCGCCACCGAGCGAAGGTGGCCGGCTGCCGCCAAGCGCCCGCGGCCACCCGCCGCCGTCCGCCCCTCTCCCCCGGCGCCGCGTGCGGCGATACGGGGCCCGCCGGGTATACTGCTCCGCGCATCCCAGGTCCCCGCGGACGTTCAGACGCGCCGGGGCGCGCTCCCGCCTCCGCCCAGTCACCAGCAACAGGCAGGTCCTACCACGAGCATGCTCGACGCGTTCTTCGGTCTCTTCTCCCGGGACATCGGGATCGATCTCGGCACGGCCAACACCCTGGTGCATGTGCGCGACCGGGGGATCGTGATCAGCGAGCCGAGTGTCGTCGCGCTCGACACCAAGACCAAGAAGGTGCTCGCCATCGGCGCCGAGGCCAAGCGGATGGTGGGCCGGACCCCGGCGAACATCATCGCGGTGCGTCCGCTGCGCGACGGCGTGATCAGCGACTTCGACGTCACCGAGCAGATGATCAAGCACTTCGTGAACAAGGTGCACGATCGCGTCGGGCTGATCCCGCGGCCCCGCATGCTGCTGGGCGTGCCCTCCGGCGTGACCGAGGTCGAGAAGCGCGCCGTCCGCGACGCCGCGCTCAATGCCGGCGCGCGTTGGGCACGCCTTATCGAGGAGCCGATGGCCGCGGCGATCGGCGCCGGGCTGCCCGTCAGCGAGCCGTCCGGCAGCATGATCGTGGACATCGGCGGGGGCACCACGGAGGTCGCCGTCATCAGCCTGGGCGGGATCGTGGTGAGCCGCAGCATCCGCATCGGCGGCGACGAGATGGACATGGACATCGTCGGGTTCGGTCGCCGCGAGTACAACCTGCTCGTCGGTGAGCGGACGGCCGAGGACATCAAGATCGCGATCGGGTCGGCGTACGCGGGCGACTGGGACGAACTCCGCGTCACGCTCCGTGGCCGGGACCTGCTCACCGGGCTCCCGCGCTCGGTCGAGGTCGGGGCGGACCAGATCCGCGAGGCGATCGAGCCGTCCGTCCAGCAGATCGTCGACATCGTGAAGGACACCATCGAGGAGACGCCGCCGGAGCTCGTCGCGGACATCATGGACCAGGGCATCGTGCTGGCGGGTGGCGGCGCGCTGCTCCAGGGGCTCGACCGGCGAATCGCCGAGGCGACCCAGATGCCGGTGCACGTCGCCGATGATCCGCTGACCTGCGTGGCGCGTGGGACCGGCAAGGCGCTCGAGGAGCTCGAGAGCATGGAGCGTTCGCTCGTCGCCGACACGTACTCGCGCCCGCCGCGCTGAGTCGCCGGCCATGTTCGCGACGCGGGCCAGCCGTCGGCGCGCGATCCTGTACGCCGTGCTCATGGCGGCCGGGCTCTTCCTCCTGGCCCTGAGCGGGACCGGGCCCATGCGCGGGCTCCAGGTGGCGGTGGGCGACCTGCTGACGCCGGTGGAGGGTGCCCTCTCTGGAGCGACGCGCGCGGTGGGATCCGTGGTCGGCGCGTTGAGCGAGATCGACCAGCTGCAGGCGCAGAACCGCGCCCTCGAGCAGCAGAACCAGCAGCTCGCGGTCGAGAACCGCCAGCTGCAGGAGATCAAGATCCAGAACGAGCAGTTGAGCGCCCTGCTCGGCGTGCAGGGATCGCTCGACTACAGCACCGTGGCGGCGACCGTGGTGAGCCGCGAGGTGTCGCAGTACACGCGGGTCATCACCATCGATGCCGGCACGGACCGGGGCATCGCGCTCAACGACGTGGTGGTCGCGGATGGCGGCGCACTGGTGGGCTCGGTCTGGGAGGTGGGCGCCAACTTCAGCCGCATCCTGCTGATCAGCGACACGCGCTCCACCGTGATCGGCCTGATCGAGTCGAGCCGCGCCACCGGCGAGGTGATTGGCCAGCTGGGCGGCGCGCTCGTGATGCAGGACATCCCTGCCACCGAGCGCGTGAACCTCAACGACACCGTGGTGACGGCGGGGATCGACCTCGGTGACGGCATCAAGTCGCCGTTCCCCAAGGGGCTCCTCATCGGCAGCATCGTGGACGTCCAGCGGGACCCCAACGCGGTCGTGCAGACGGCCTTCATCAACCCTGCCGCGAACCTCGACAAGCTCGAGTACGTGCTGGTGATCACGGACTACCACGGCGGACTGCCGCCCGTGCCGTCGGGCTCGGCCGCCCCCGGCGCGTCGGCGGCGCCGGGCGCCTCGGTCCAGTCGCTGCCGCTGCCGCAGCCGTCCCTCGCCCCGGCCCCCTGAGGTCCTCGCGCGGGGCCGGTCGCCCGAGTCTCCCGGCGGGCGGACTCGAGCCGTGGCCGATGGCCGGGTTCCCGGCCGCCGCCTCAGGCGCGCCGGCCCAGCATCTCCACCCTGGCCCCGGCAACCTCAGGCGCGCCGGCCCAGCATCTCCACCCGCAGCCCGGCCGCCCGGACTGCCGCCGGGTCGACCACGTTGCGCGTGTCGTAGACGAGGTCGCCGACCATGGCCCGGCGGACTGCCGGCCAGTCGATCTCCCGGAATGCCCCCCACTCCGTTGCCACCAGCACGGCGTGGGCGCCGCGCGCGGCCTCCACGGGGTCGGGCGCCGTCTCGAGGAGCGGGTCCGCCCTCCGTGCCGTCTCCAGCGCCTCCGGGTCGTAGCCCACCACGGACGCCCCCAGGCGGCGCAGTTCGCGCGCGATGGCGAGCGCCGGGGATTCGCGGACGTCGTCGGTGCCGGCCTTGAAGGCGAGGCCCAGGAGCGCGACCCGGGCGCCCGCGATGGGCCTGCCGAGGAGCGACGCCAGCCGCGACACCACGGCCTGCTGGTGCGACATGTTCGAGCGGCTGACGGCGTCGATGAGCGGGGTGGGGACGCCCAGCCGAGCGCTCAGCTGCGGCAGCGCCAGGGCCTGCTCGGGCAGGCACGATCCGCCGATCCCCGGGCCCGCGGTGAGGAAGGCGCGCCCGATCCGGTCGTCCATCCCCACGCCGGTCGCGACCAGGTCGACGTCCGCGCCCACCGCGTCACAGATGCGTGCCAGTTCGTTGGCGAACGCGATCTTGCCGGCCAGGAAGACGTTCGAGGCCAGTTTGACCAGGGCCACCGAGCGCGCGTCGGCCACCAGCGTCGGGGCGTTGAGCGGCGCGTACAGGTCCGCCACGGCACGCGCCACCTCGCGATCGTCCGGGTGGAGCCACCCCGTGACCACGCGGCTGGGGACGTCGAAGTCGCGCAGCCCGGCGCCCTCCCGCATGAACTCCGGGTTCGTCACGACGGTGGCGCAGGGACCCGCGTTGCGCCGCTCCTCGACCAGGCGGGCGAGGCGGTCCGGGCCCTCCACCGGGAGGGTCGAGCGCACCACGATGACGTGCTCCGGGGGCGCCGCCTCGAGCAGCAGCCGGACCGCGGCCTCGACTTGCCCGGTGGAGAGCGGTCCCTCGGGGCCGGTGGGCGTCCCGACGCACACGATGGAATACGCGGAACCCGCCGGCGGCACCCGCTCCGTGGTGAACGCCAGGCGGCCCGCGGCGGACTCCGCGCGGATCGCCTCCTCGAGGCCCGGCTCGAAGATCGGCGCCCGGCCCTCGGCGAGGACGGCGATGCGGGCCGCGTCGATGTCGGCGACGGTGACGCGGTGGCCCAGGCGCGCGAAACCGACGGCGGTGACCAGTCCCACCGGCCCCGCGCCGACGAGGAAGAGATGCACGGGCGACTCCTGCCGCGATCGATGACCCGGCGATGGTACCGGGCCGGGATCTACAGCATCGAGCGGATCTGCCCACCGTCCACGGGGACCAGGGTGCCGGTGACGTAGCTGGCCCGGCTGGAGGCGAGGAACGCGACCACCGCACCCAGCTCCGCCGGGGCGCCGTAGCGGCCCAGCGGGATCGTGGTCAGTTGCTCGGCACGCACCTCGTCCTCGGTCCTGCCGCTGCGAGTGGCCGTGTCGCGGTCCAGCTGCCGGATCCGCTCGGTGTCGAGGCGTCCCGGTGCGACGGCGTTGACGCGGATCCCGTCGGGCGCGAGCTCGATCGAGAGGGTCTTCATCAGTCCCTGCACCGCCGAGCGGAGCGCGTTGCTGGTGACCAGGTTCGGCACGGGCTGCTTGACGCTGCCGCTCTCGATGAAGACGATCCT
>JAKAHX010000181.1:0-1891 GCA_021814735.1 Chloroflexota bacterium
GCATCGACGTGCCCGGGCACGCTGTATTCGGCCGGCGACGGCGTGCCCGTGCCGTCGAGCAGCAGGTGGTCCATGGCGGGGTAGGTTCGGAACGTGACATTCGTGTGGCCGGCGAGCGCCTGCTGCCAGGGGCCGAGCTGGCTCGGGGGCACCTGGTAGTCGCGCCCGCCCTGCGAGAAGAAGATCGGGATCTGCAGGCCGGCGGCCACCGCCAGGGGATGGTAGGTCTGCAGGTCGAGCCAGTAGGACGCCGGGGTGTCGAGGGGCAGCTCGGAGGCAGGGGTGGTCGGCGACAGACCGGGCGACTCAGCCAGTGCCGCCTGCTGCCTGAGGGCCGCCAGCTGTTGCTCCTCCTGCGGGCTGGGACTGCCGCCGCGGAGCGAGGCGAGGTACTCCTCCTGGATCACCACGAGCTGCGGGAGCGGTGTGCTGGGCGCCTCCAGCATGGCGATGCCGGCGAGCTGGCCGGGGATCTCCGCGGCGATCCGCGGCGCGAGGTAGGCGCCAAGGCTGTGTCCGACCAGGAAGACGCGCGCCGGGTCCACCTTCGGCGTGCTGCGCAGGAGCGCGACCGCGGCCTCGGCGTCATCCATCGTCTCCTGGTGGACGGTGATGGTGGTGTCCGCGGCCATCTGCTTCGGATAGACATAGGTCCGCTTGTCGTATCGGAGCACGGCGATCCCGGCCGAGGCGAGCCCCCAGGCCAGGTCCTCGAACGGCTTGTTCGGCCCGAACGACTCGTTACGGTCCGCCGGGCCGGATCCGGCCACCAGGACCACCGCGGGGAACGGGCCGCTGCCGTTCGGCATGGTCAGTGTTCCGGGCAAGGCCCAGGGCGCCGACCCGACGGTGACGGCACGCTCGGTGAAGGAGCCGGGCGTGACGTACGCCGCCGGCGAGGCGGACGCCGTCACCACGGCGCCGATGTGCAGCCCGGTCACGCGGCCGGAGCCACTGACGCTCACGTTCAGCGTGACGGTCGCGTGCGCGAAGCTGACCTGGACCGCGACGATGGTGCCCGTCGCCACCGAGCTGGTCGAGACGCCCCCGATGGACCCGATGGCGCCGTACTGCGCCTCCAGCGACGCGATGATCTGCTGGAGCGTCCCGGCGGGCGCCGCGGCTGCCATCACCGGATCCTCCATGGCCACCGCGCCGGTCCAGTCCTTGCGTGCCAACGCCTCGATGAACGCTCTCCCGATCGAGGCAGGGGCGCCGCCGGCCGATGCCTCCGGTGGCGAGGAAGCAACCGAACGGGAGGGGACGGGGGTCGCGCTCGAAGCGCATCCGGCCAGCAGCAGCGGGACGAGGACGCCGAGCACCCAGCGGCGGGTCATGACACTGTCCTTCCTCGGAGGCGTCCGCGCGCAGGCTGCGGATCGCGCGCGTGCCGCCGCGCGGACCGGGCACCCGACGAACCATCCTGGCAACGGACGATCACCTCTCCCGGGTACGGTATCGGTTGTCGGGAACGGCTGCTGGCACGGCTGGCAGCACGTTGGTCGTCATGACAGTACGTTGATCGTCATGGACCCCGACCGCGCACTCAGCGGGCAGATTCACGCCTCGTTCATCCGAGTTCCCCGTCTCGTTCACGCGCCGACCATAGCGTGGTCCTCGCGCCGCCCGACGGCGGTCCGCAGGGCAACGATGGGAGGACTGTGACGATGGGTACCCGATCCGCGACCGTGAGCTGCGTCGGCTGCGAGATGACACTCGATCGACCGGGCGTGGTCTACGCCGGTCTGACGTACTGCTGCGACGGCTGCGCCGCCGGCGGACCGTGCGTCTGCACCTACGACGACCGCGTGCCGTCGAATGCCGACTCGGTGGACCATCTCGGCCTGCCGTTCGAGGCCCCGGCCGCCGCTCGCGAGCCCGAGGGGCGCAC
>JAKAHX010000181.1:1991-4755 GCA_021814735.1 Chloroflexota bacterium
GCTGCGCCGCCGGCGGACCGTGCGTCTGCACCTACGACGACCGCGTGCCGTCGAATGCCGACTCGGTGGACCATCTCGGCCTGCCGTTCGAGGCCCCGGCCGCCGCTCGCGAGCCCGAGGGGCGCACGCCTGTCGTTGCGCACACCGCCCCCCGCGCGCTACTCCGACCTGGGCCTCCTCCTCGCCCGCCGCTAGCGTCCCGCGCCCCGGGCCGGTGACCCGACCGGATCACCGGCCCGCCAGCCGTCCTGCGAGGCCCACGGCGCGGCCAGCGCGCGGTCAGCGCTCGACGATGAACCGGTAGCCGAGCCCGCGCTCCGTCTCGATGTAGCGCGGGTGCTCAGGCTCGTCATCGAGCTTGTCGCGCAGCCGGCGGATGTACACGCGCAGGTAGTCCACCTCGTCGATGTACTCCCGTCCCCAGACCTTGGCCAGCAGGGTCCCGTGCGTCAGCACGCGCCCGGCGTTCCGCACGAGGTGGTACAGCAGCTTGTACTCGGTGGGCGTGAGGTCCACCGGCTCGCCCCGGACGCGCACTTCCCGGGTGTCGAAGTGGATCTCCAGGTCGCGTGAGCGGAAGGACGGCGCCCGGCTCCGCGGCGCGGGCATGTCCAGGCGCCGGAGCACCGCCCGGATCCGGGCGAGCAGCTCGAGGTGGTCGAACGGCTTGGTGACGTAGTCGTCCGCACCGAGTTCCAGTCCCTTCACCTTGTCGAAGGTGTCGTCGCGGGCTGTCAGCATGATCACCGGTACGTCCGAGAACGCCCGAATCTCCCGGAGGACCTCGTAGCCGTCGATGTCGGGGAGCCCGATGTCGAGGAGCACGAGATCCGGCCGCTCGGACTCGACCATGTCCACGCCCTCTTCGCCCCGCTCCGCCCCGAGGACGTCCACCTCGCGCCACTGCAGTGCGAAGCCCAGCCGGATCGCCTCGACGACGTCCGGTGCGTCCTCGATCACCAGGACCTTCATGCGTCCTCGAGCCCGCTCGGACCCGTCGCGGGAACGGCGAGCACGAACGTGGCTCCGTGCCCCGGCTCGCTCCGGACATCGATGCGTCCGTCGTGCGCCTGCGCGATCGCGAGCGCCGTTGGCAGCCCGAGCCCGGTACCCGCGTGCAGCTCCCCGCGATCGTTCCTCCCCACGAAGAACCGCTCGAAGAGCCGGGCCTGGTCCGCCGGCGCGATCCCGGGACCTTCATCCACGACCCACCAGCGGACCTCATCCCCCTCACGGGTGGCACCGAACCGCACGGTGCCACCGGGCGGAGAGAACTTGTGCGCGTTCGAAAGCAGGTTGATGACGGCCTGCTCCAGTCGCCGGTGGTCGCCGTAGACCCATACCGGCTGGTCGGGGAGTTCCAGGTCCAGTCGGATGCCCCGCGAGGTGGCCAGCGGCCCGAACGACGCACCGAGGTCCCGTGCCAGCTCGCAGGCGTCGAAACGTCGGAGCTGGAGCTGAACCTGGCCGGCGCGGAAGCGGGTGAGCTGGAGCAGGTCCTCGATCAGGCGCTGCATCCGGTCCGCGTTGCGCCGGATCGACTCCGCCAGCTTCCGGCGTCCCTCCGGCACCTCGTCCGCGGCCGGATCGAGCAGCAGCCCCGCGCAGGTGCGTACCGCCGTCAGCGGGGTCCGGAGCTCGTGCGCGAGCGTCGCGAACAGGTCCGTCCGCAGCGTCTCCAGCTCGGCGAGTCGCTCGGCGGTCTCGGACGGGTGCGCAAGCGACAGCGCGAGCGTCTGCTGGCCGAGCGAGGTGATGACGTATCGCGGCCGGTCGCCGTCCGTGCGGGCCACCCTGGCGAGGCCGAGACGGGCGAGATCGTCCAGCAGCGGCGCGATGCGCGAGGGCGACCCGTCGCCGATCTCCAGGGCCAGCCGGACGGCGATCTCTTCGGCGGTGGATCCATCGCCGACGAACGCGAGCACCGCCGGGAGCAGCGGCGAGCCGGCAGGGTCCGGATCGGGTGCGACGGGCGCGTTGCGGGCGCTGACCGTCGCGTCGTGGGCAGGAACAGTCGCCACGCCGCCCTGGCGTGTCCGGGAGTCGTGCATGTGCCAAGCATAGAAGACCGCGTCGGGGCAGGAACCGCCGCTCGCGCGTGGCTGTTCATGCAGTGTTCATGTTCGTTCAGTCGGGCGTTCGTCCGGGCGTGCGAGGCTGAGCAGACCGGGTTCGCCATGACGGAACTGGGCTGCGCGGACCCGGACAACCATGCAGAGCGGCCACGTTCACGAGGTGATGGTGGTGACTGAGGTCGTGACTCGGGCGGTGAGGCGGACCCCTGAACGCACAGGGCAGGCCACGGGCGCCAGGATGGCGGTCTCCACTCCGGGCACGGACGGCCCGTATGCCGCCGCGCAGCGCCAGTTCGAGCGCGCGGCAGACTACCTCGGGCTCGACGCCGGGCTGCGCGAGATCCTCCGCGCCCCGCAGCGGGAGGTCAGCATCCGCTTCCCCGTCCGGCTCGACGACGGCTCGGTCCGCGTCTTCTCCGGGTACCGCGTCCAGCACAACACGAGTCGGGGCCCGGCCAAGGGCGGCATCCGCTTCCACCCGGCGACCGACCTGGACGAGGTGCGCGCGCTGGCCATGTGGATGACGTGGAAGTGCGCGCTGGTGGGCGTGCCGTTCGGCGGTGCCAAGGGGGGCGTGGCGTGCGACCCGGGCGCCCTGAGCCTCGGCGAACTGGAGGCGATGACGCGCCGGTTCGCGGCCGAGCTGCAGGGCGTCATCGGCCCCGACGTGGACATCCCGGCCCCGGACG
>JAKAHX010000182.1 GCA_021814735.1 Chloroflexota bacterium
CCGTACACCCACTCGTCCAGCCAGGCGTCCAGGGCCGCCGGATCGCGGCTGATCGCCTCCCACTCGAGGTAGAAGCGGTTGTCGCGGTCGTAGAAGCCCTGCGCGTAGGAGGGGTGCGCGCCGTAGGGTTCCACCACCACCGCGTCCACCTTCAGGCCGGGGATGATGGTGCGGTTGGGGTCGGCCCGGACCACGGATTCGTCCACCAGCTCCTCCACCACCACGATCACCCGGTCGGCCGCGAACGCCGCCTCCTTCTGGCACCCGAGGAGCCCCCACACCTGGGTGTCGCCGGCGGCATCGGCCCGCTGCGCGTGCACGATCGTCACGTCGGGACGGAGCGGCGGCACCGCGTACACCGTCTCGTCGCCGAACGGCGAGCGGATCGGCCGGATCAGGGGATTTGCCACGGGCAGGTCCGTCTCGTAATAGGACCGGAGCGGGAAGAAGGGGAGGTTCGACGCGCCGGCCACGTAGCGGCAGACCATGCCGAAGTGGCTGTACTCCTCCACGTCCAGGGGGGCCGGGTCGGCCGACTCGATGCGACGCCGGATGGCGTGGAGGCCACCCACCCCCGGGTTGCCCAGCCAGCTGAAGATCAGCTTGCGTGCGACGCCCGCGCCGACCATCTGGTCGTAGATCAGGTCCGGCGTGAGCCGCGCGAGGGTCAGGTCGCGCTTGCGCTGCCGGATGATCTCGTGCCCGGCGGCGAACCCGATGAGGTGCGTGAACCCTTCGATGGCGACCGTGTCACCGTCCCGCACCAGCTCCCGGACGGCGTCGGCCATCGTGGCGACTTTCGAGACCATGCCTGCTCCCGTTGCGGAACCAGATCCTGTGGCGCAGCCTGCCCGCGGCCGCGGGCCCGGCTGGGGGGCGCCTCCGCGCCAGGTCGAGCCTAGCCTCGCGCGTCGATCGCCGCCACGGCCTCCGAGAAGATCCGGAGCCCGGTCGCGGCCTCGTCCTCGGTGAGGTTCAGCGCCGGCGAGACGCGAACCACGGTCTCGCCCGCGGTCAGCACGAGCAGCCCGCGCTGGAAGCACTCCTCCTGCACGGCGTTGGCGGTGGCCGAGGAGTCGAACTCGACCCCGATCATCAGCCCGATGCCGCGCACGTCGCGCACGATTCGCTCGTGGCGCCGGACCAGCGGCCGCAGCCCGGACAGGAGCTGGTTGCCGCGGGCCTCCGCGTTGCGCATGAACTCGCGCTCGATCAGCTTGATCGTGGCCAGGGCGGCGGCGCAGCTCACCGGGTTGCCGCCGAAGGTCGAGCCGTGCGCGCCGGCCGGCCACGTCATCAGCTCCGAGCGGGCGACCATGGCCGAGAGGGGCAGGCCCGAGGCGATCCCCTTGGCGCTCAGCAGGATGTCGGGCTCCACGCCCCAGTGCTGGATCGCCCACCAGCGGCCGGTGCGACCCATCCCGGACTGGATCTCGTCGTCCACCAGGAGGATCCCGTGCTTGTCGCAGAGGCGGCGGAGGCGTGGCAGGAAGTCGGGCTCGGGGACCACGTAGCCGCCCTCGCCCTGGATGGGCTCGACGAAGATGGCGGCGAACTCCTCGGCCGGGGCCAGCCTCGGGAAGACGCGCTGCTCCAGCTCGTCGATCCCCGCGTTGCCGTACGGCACGTGGTAGATGCCGGGCACGAGCGGGGCGTAGTGGGCGTGGTACTTGGCCTTGGAGCCGGTCAGCGACATGGCGCCGTAGGTCCGGCCGTGGAAGGCGCCGAGGAACGCGACCAGGTTCTGGCGGCCCGTGGCATACCGGGCGAGCTTCATGGCGGCCTCCACGGCCTCCGCCCCGGAGTTCGCCAGGAACGTGCGGGTCGGGCCGCTGATCGGCGCGATCCGGTCCAGTTCGCGCGCGACCTCGGCATAGACGGGGACGTAGTAGTCCGAGCTCGCGCAGTGCAGCAGCGTGGCCGCCTGCTCGGCGATGGCGGCCACCACGTCAGGGTGGCTGTGGCCGGTCGAGTTCACCGCGATCCCGGCGGCGAAGTCCAGGAAGCGGTTGCCGTCGATGTCCTCGACCACCACGCCGTCCCCCCGGACGGGCACGATGCGGTAGGCGCGCGGCAGGCTGGGCGTGACGTACGTCTCGTCGATCTCGATGTGTGCGCGGGCCCTGGGTCCGGGCAGTTCGGTCACGATGTCGGGAACCGGCCGGGACGGCACGGGCTGCTGGACGAGGCTGGTCATGCTGGGCTCCGTGTGCGTGGCGCCGGTCGGCGCGCCCCTCCCGCTGGGGTCACGGGCGCGCGGCCGGGCCGATTGAATACCGTTTATGCAGGCTGGAACGCGCAACCGCAGTCTACCAAGGCGCCGGGGCCCACGAGCGCCCCTCGGGCCGCGCGGTGCAGCCGAGGACGCGGCGACCGGGGCTCCGCGACGGAGCCGGCGCTCACCCTCGCAGGCTTGCGACCAGGCGCTTCGGTTCCAGCAGCAGGCCCAGCGCCGCGGCGATGTCCGGGCACACCAGGTGGGCCGCCTCGATCGTCTCGCGCGCCGCGCCCTCGGCCTGCACGACGACGATCGCGAGCGCGGCTTCCCGCAGCATCAGCCGGTCGTTGCGCCCGTTGCCGATGCAGACCACCGTGTCCGCCCCCAGCCGGCGCACGTACTCGGCCTTGGCCGTCGCCTGGTCCGCGTCCGGCAGCACCGTGAGGGTCACCGGCAGGTCCCGCAGCGCCGCGGCAGCCGTGCCGAAGGTGTCGGCCGTCACGACGTGCAGCGCGAGCTTCGGGGCCAAGGCGCGGAGGCTGGCCGGCACCTCGGCGGCCAGCACGCCGTCCTGCGCGAGGGTTCCGTTGAAGTCGAGGACGGCAGCCCGCAGCTGGAGCGCACCGAAACCGGGAATGGTGACGTCGATCATCGGCTCTCCTTCATCCCAACACGTTCAGCCAGATCCCCATCGCGGCGATGACGACCCCGGTCCCGACGAGCGCCAGTGCCCAGAGGACGAGCCGTCCACCGAGCACGCGCCCGAGCGTGCTGCCGAGTGCAGCGAGGGCCGCGAGCGCGGCCGCGACCGGCACGGCCGGGACGCCGGGGGCCAGCGGCGCGGTGAGCAGGGGGATCAGCGCGCCCAGGAACGAGCAGAGCGCGCTGAGCATCGCGGTGCCCGTGGCTTCCTCGAGGATGGCTCGTCCCAGCGCGCTCGAGATCAGGCGGTTCGGCGTGGCGAGGTTCAGCTGGGCCGCGGCCCGTGACATCTCGAGGCGCAAGCGGGCATATTCGGCGAGGAAGAGGGTGGCAAGGCCCGAGAGCGCCCCCGCTGCCGCGATCCGCAGGGTGAGGTCCAACGGGATCGTGTCCCCCACCCAGAGGCGGCCGGCCGCCAGCATCAGCGCCGTCAGGATGCCGTCGCTGAACCCGAGCGCGGTCGCGAACAGGATGCGGTGTCTAGCGCCGGCGCTCAGCGCCGGCCACATCGCGGGACCCAACGACCAGCTCGTCGAGCGAATGGACCATGGCCCCGGTCGACTCGATGCGCTGGATCAGGGACTCGTAGTCGATGTCCACGCCCTCGACGGTGATGATCGTTCCGACCGTCTCCAGGTCGATCTCCGTCACCGTGATGTCGAACGCCTCCACGCCGGTCACGGTATCGATCGCCTTGGCCACGTCCAGCAGGGACGGACGCGCGATGGCCTTGTCGACGTCGAGCACGATCCGCCGGATGTTCATGGACCGGAGCCTCAGTCGACGATGGTCTGGCTCTGCTCGCGCATGTACTGCTGCACGTAGTAGAGACCGCCGCCTGACTTGCCGCTGGTGCCCGAACCCTTCCAGCCGCCGAACGGCTGGACGCCCGGCCACGCGCCGGTGGTCGCGCCGGCGCGGCGGTTCACGTAGACGACGCCCGCCTCGATCGTGTCCAGGAACGCGTCGATCTCTTCGCGGCCCGCGCCGTAGAACCCGGCGGTGAGCCCGTAGACGTTGTCGTTGGCGAGCTGGAACGCCTGGTCGAGGGAGTCCACCGCGCCGATCACCACGAACGGCACGAACAGCTCCTCCCGGAAGAGCCGGTGGTCGAAGGGGAGCCCGTCCACGACGGTCGGCGCCACGTAGTAGCCCTTGTCGTACTCGCCGCCCGTGAGGCGCTCGCCCCCGGTGAGGATGGTGCCGTCGCGACGCGCCTCCTCGACCGCCCGCTCGTACTTGTCGACCGCGGCCTGGTTGACGATCGGGCCCAGCCAGTTGCGCCGGTCGTTCGGGTCGCCGATGGCGATGGCCTTCGTCTTCTCGAGCAGGAGCCGCACCAGCTCGTCCTTGACCTCGCGCTCGACGTAGACGCGGCTGCACGCCGAGCACTTCTGGCCCCCGAAGCCGAACGCGGACCGCATGATCCCCTCGGCCGCCTCCTCGAGGTCCGCCGTCCGGCTGACGATGGCCGGGTTCTTGCCGCCCATCTCCACGATGACCGGCTTCGGGTAGTCCTTGGCGAAGTGCCGGTAGAGGTCGAAGCCGACCTCGTAGGAGCCGGTGAAGGTGAGGCCGTTCACGCCCGGGTTCTCGGCCAGCTCGGCGCCGACGGTGGAGCCGGGGCCCGTGACGAAGTTCACCACGCCCGCCGGGATCCCGGCGTCGCGGAAGACTTCGTAGAGCTTCAGCCCCATCAGGCTGCTGTCCGACGCCGGCTTCAGGACGACCGTGTTGCCGGCCACCAGCGCGCCGCCGGCCGGGCCACCGAAGAGCGAGGCCGGGAAGTTGAACGGGGCGATGACCGCCCAGACCCCGT
>JAKAHX010000183.1 GCA_021814735.1 Chloroflexota bacterium
GGCGCGCGGGACGCGGCACCCGGCCGCCTCCAGCACGCCGTACACCTCGTGTTCCAGGAGCGTGAACCGCCCCTCCTCCGCCGCCGCACCGAGGATCGCGTCGATGCGACGGGCATCGAGGCGCCGGCGCCCGGTGCGGGCGGCCATCACGAGGCGGGCTCCACCGGCTCGATCAGGGCCGGTCCCTGGTTGCGGACGCTGTTCACCAGGGGCGCCACGGGGTAGGCGACCAGGTCGGCATCGGAGGGTCGCAGGAGGCCCTGCAGCTCCCCGGAGTCGGCCAGGGCAGGATCCAGCCACACGGCCCAGGCGGCCGCCGGGAGGATGACCGGCATCCGGGTGTGGAGCCGCGACATCAGCTCGTTCGGGGTGGTGGTCACGATGGTGCAGCTCAGGAGCGCCTCGGACGCGTCCTCCGGGGTGCCGGCGCCGTCCAGGAGGGGGCCGCCGGGGCCACGGAAGCCCAGGCCGCCGTCGCCAGGACGTGCGCCACCCGTGGCGGCCGGCGACGCGGCGATGCCTTCCGGGGGGCGGGCGCGCAGTGCCGCGCCGGAGGCCGGGGGCCGCCAGGCCGACCACAGCCCAGCAAAGGCGAGTGGCGAGCCGTCGGGCGTGGTGATGTAGTAGGGCTGGCGCCGCCCGTCCGGGAGTCGCAGCCACTCGTAGAACCCGTCCGCGGGGATGAGGCAGCGCTTCGCGCGGAAGCTGTGGCGAAACGCCGGCGAGGTGGCGACCGTCTCGGCACGGGCGTTGAACATGCGGCTCCCGATGGACGCGGAGTCGGCCCAGCCCGGCACCAGGCCCCATCGGAACCGGTCGACCACACGCTCGTCGCCCCGCACGACCACGGCGGCCACCTGCTGGGTGGGTGCCACGTTGTAGGCCCCGCCCGGCCGCTCGGCCACGTCGCGCGCCTCGAAGATGCGGGCGAACTCGGACGACGAGAGCCGCTGGGTGAAGCGACCGCACATGTCGTGCGGAGGGTAGCCCATCGTCGCCGGTCACGGATCGGCCCTGCGCACGCGCCCGGGCCCAGGCCAAGGCCCGGCCCGACGGCCCGTCCAGCGGAGCGGATCCCCGCCACCCGGGCGCACCCGGCGTGGGAATGGCAGCACGGAGGCCGCCCCATCGGAGCGGTAAGCTTGCCCGGTCGATCGGGCCCCCGGCCGCCCGTCGCAGATCTTCGCACCGGCAGATGTTCCCGCAGGAGGTGGACCCGTCGATGAGCGGCACGGTACGGTACGGCGGACGGCGGCTGGCGCGCACCCTGGGGCCCGTCGGGGTCTGGAGCTGGGCGTTGCAGCGCATGGGCGCGCAGGAGGCCGGATCGACGCTCCGCCAGATCGAGGCGCTCGGGTTCCCCGTGGTCTGGATCCCCGAGACCGTGGGCAACAAGGAGATCTTCAGTCACGCCGCGCTCCTGCTCGCGTCCAGCCCGCGGATCGCGGTGGCCTCGGGGATCGCCAGCATCCACGCCCGCGACCCGATGGCCATGGCCAACGGCGCCCGCGCGCTGGCCGAGGCCTATCCTGGCCGCTTCGTCCTCGGGATCGGCGTGAGCCACGCGACGTCGGTGGCCACCCGCGGGGGGAGCTATGGACCGCCGGTCGAGACGATGCGGGCCTACCTGGACGCGATGGACGCGGCCCAGTACGGGGCGCCGATGCCCGATCCGCCGGTGCCCGTCGTGCTCGCTGCGCTGGGCCCCCGCATGCTCGAGCTGGCCGCGCAGCGCGCCGACGGCGCCCATCCCTACTTTGTCCCGGTCGAGCACACGTCGTTCGCCAGGGCGCACCTGGGCACGGAGCCCTTCCTGGCCGTCGAGCAGACAGCCGTGCTCACCTCGGACCCCGCGGAGGGCCGGCGGATCGGACGCGCCTTCGCCCGGAACTACCTGGCCCTGCCGAACTACGCGAACAACCTGCGCCGGCTGGGATGGGACGACGCCGACCTCGCCGGCGACGGCAGCGACCGTGTGATCGACGCCGTGATCGCGTGGGGCGACGTGGACGCCATCGTGGAGCGCGTCCGCGCCCACCTGGATGCCGGTGCCGACCACGTCTGCATCCAGCTGCGGGTCGAGGCGTCCTCGGACCCGGCGCTGGGCGGGCTCCAGGAGCTCGCCGCCGCACTGCTCGAGTCGCACGCCTGAGCCGGCGCCCCCGCGTGCCACGCCCGGCGCACGCTGCGGCCGGGCTCCGGAATGGATCCCTCACGAGGTGCATGGAGCGTGATCGAAGACGTCAACGCGGTCGCCGCCGACTACTGGGAGTTCCAGCTGCGCGCGTCCCCCTCGACCGCTCACATGCTGGGCGACTATCGCCGCGCGGCCGAGTTCGAGGACGTGAGCCGCGCGGCGGAGGATGCGCGCATCGCCGAGGCCCGGTCGTTCGCCGCCAGGGCGGCGGCGATCCCGATGGAGGGCCGCGGGACGCAGGAGCGGATCACCCGCGACGTGCTCGTCTTCGATGCGACGGTGACCGCCGACGTCGAGGAGGCGCGCCTGCAGGAGATCGAGGTCGACCCGGTCCACGGCCCCCAGGCGACCCTCCCGCTCCGAATCTCGAAGCTCTCCGTTCCCTCGGCCGAGGTGGCCGAGGCCATGGTCGAGAAGTTCCGCGGGATCGCCCGGATGTTCGTCGAGCTGGGTGAGCGCCATCGCGAGGGGATCGCTCGCGGCCGCACGCCCGTCGACTTCGCGGTGCGCCGGAGCATCGACCAGATCGACGCGTGGCTGGCCCACCCCGTGGACGACGACCCGCTCCTGGCGGCGGTGCAGCTGGCCGGGACCGAGCCCGCCGACGGCTGGCACGAGCGGATGCGGGACGTCGTGGCGCGCGAGGTACGCCCGGCCCTCGCCGGCTACCGCGATGTCCTGCGCGACGAAGTCCTGGCCCGCGCCCGGCCCGACGACCGCTGCGGCCTGACCTGGCTCCCGGACGGGGACGAGGCGTACGCGAGGACCATCCGCCTCCACACCACGCTCGGCCTGGATCCCCGGGAGATCCACGAGATCGGCCTCCAGCAGGTGGAGCGGCTGGCGGGCGAGTACCGCGAACTGGGCTCGGCCGTGCTGGGCACCGATGATCTCGAGCGGATCCTGGACGGCATGCGGTCCGACCCGGCGCTCCATCACACGGATGGCAGCGCGATCGTGGAGGCGGCCCGCGTCGCCCTGTCGAAGGCCACCGCGGCCATGGGCGACTGGTTCGGCACGCTGCCCCGGAGCGGGTGCGAGGTGGAGGGCACCACGAGCGGGGCGCAGGCGTTCTACTTCCCGCCGGCGCAGGACGGCAGCCGTGGCGGCGTCTTCTTCATGAACACGGCCGATCCGTCCGGCTGGGGACGGTTCGACATCGAGTCGACCGCCTACCACGAGGGGATCCCGGGCCACCACCTCCAGATCGCGATCGCGAGCGAACTGGATGGTCTGCCGGCGTTCCGCCGGCACGGCTGGGTGACCGCCTATGGCGAGGGGTGGGGCCTCTACGCCGAACGGCTGGCCGACGAGATGGGCCTCTACACGACCCCCATGGATCGCCTGGGCATGCTCTCGGGCGATTCGATGCGCGCCTGCCGGCTGGTCGTGGACACCGGGATGCACGCCTTGGGCTGGAGCCGGGAACGCGCCGTCGCGTACATGGTGGAACACTCGCCGATGCGCGAGTCGCACGTGCGGGCCGAGATCGACCGGTACATCAACGACCCCGGCCAGGCGCTCGCCTACATGATCGGCCGCCTGGAGATCCAGCGCATCCGGGCACGGGCGCAACGCGCGCTCGGTGACCGCTTCGACATCCGCGCCTTCCACGACGCGCTCCTGACGTCCGGCGGGATGCCGCTGCCCCTCCTCGATGAGCACGTCGGCGCGTGGATCGCATCCCAGGCCGGCGAGGCCCAGGATGGCGCCGCGAACCGGCGGATGCCGACCGGCACGGCCTGACCGGGGCCTGGCCGACCCGGCCCTCGCAGGGCCCGTGGGCACCGGACCTGCGGGCGGCGGCCGGCGAGGTCCACAATGCCGGGGTCGAACACAGCGAGGTGATCGTGATGGCCGACACGTCCTCCCTGCGCCTCACCAGCCCCGTCTTCGTGGACGGTGCCGCCATTCCCTCCCGGTACACCTGCGACGGCGCCAACGTCTCCCCGCCACTGGCCTGGAGCGGCGCCCCCGACGCCACGGCCGGGTTCGCGCTGCTGGTGACCGACCCGGACGCGCGCGGGTTCGTCCACTGGGTGGCCACGGACATCCCGCTGACGGCGCGGGGCCTGGTGGAGGGCGCCTCGGGCACGGCGTCCGCCGGCCGGGAGGGTCGCAACGACTTCGGACGGCCCGGATGGGGCGGACCGTGCCCTCCGTCCGGCACCCACCGGTACGTGTTCGAGCTCTTCGCCCTCTCGGCGCCACTCGGGCTACCGGGGTTCCCGTCGGCGGCGGACGTCCGCCGCGCGATGGCGGGGCGGGTGCTCGCCGAGGCGCGGCTCACCGGCACCTACCGCCGCTGACGGGGCCGCCACCCGGCAGCCGGAGAGAGGTCCTCGGGCGGCACAGCGGACCCGAGCACGAGCCGCCGCTCATGGCGTATCGCGCGGTGGACCCGGGCCGCTGCCCGGCCCTTCCGTGAGCGCGTACGCTGGAGGCATGCGCAGCGGGTCGGTTCGCATCTTCCGCGTGGCCGGGATCGACGTGCTCGTCCACGTCAGCTGGCTGGTGATCTTCG
>JAKAHX010000184.1 GCA_021814735.1 Chloroflexota bacterium
GCTGCCCGCGATCTTCGACGGCATCCACCTGGACCCGCTCGACCCCGGCAACGTCAGCTACCTGCTGTGGATCCTGATGGGCTACCTGCTGGTGACAGCGGTGCTGGTCGTGGCGTTCGGCCGCCTGGGAGACATGTACGGGCGGGTCCGCATGTACAACGCCGGGTTCGTGGTGTTCACGGTGGGATCGATCCTGCTCGCCCTCACTCCGTTCCAGGGGACCGCCGGGGCGCTCTGGCTGATCGCGATGCGGCTGGTCCAGGGGGTTGGCGGCGCGTTCCTCTTCGCGAACTCGCAGGCGATCCTGACCGACGCGTTCCCACCCGGCCAGCGCGGGCTGGCTTTGGGCATCAACGGTGTGGCCGCGATCACGGGACAGTTCATCGGCCTCGTGGTGGGCGGGATCCTGGCGGCCATTGACTGGCGGCTGGTGTTCTTCGTCAGCGTCCCGGTGGGACTGGTCGGGACCGTGTGGGCGTACCTGCGCCTCGAGGAACTGGGCTCCACCAGCCGGGCGCCCATCGACTGGCGCGGCAACCTGACCTTCGGGGCCGGCCTGACCGCGCTCCTGGTGGGGGTGACCTACGGCATCCAGCCCTACGGCTCGCAGTCGATGGGCTGGAGCAACCCGTTCGTGATCGCGCTGATCGGGGGCGGCGCGCTGCTCCTCCTCGCGTTCCTCGTCGCGGAGCGCCACGTGGCTGCCCCGCTCCTCCGGCTCGATCTCTTCCGGATCCGCGCCTTCGCGGCCGGCAACCTGGCGACCCTGCTCGCGGCCATCGGGCGCGGCGGGCTCAACTTCATGCTGGTGATCTGGCTGCAGGGGGTCTGGCTGCCGCTCCACGGGTACGACTTCGTGGACACGCCGCTCTGGGCCGGGATCTACATGCTGCCGCTGACCTTCGGGTTCCTGGTCTCCGGGCCGGTGTCGGGATTCCTGTCCGACCGGTTCGGCGCGCGACCGTTCGCATCCGGCGGGATGGTCCTTGCCGCTGCATCGTTCCTGTCGCTGACGCGACTGCCCGTGAACTTCCCCTACCCGCTGTTCGCCCTGGCCCTGTTCGCGATCGGGGTCGGGAACGGGATGTTCAACTCGCCCAACAACGCGGCGATCATGAACAGCGTGCCGGCGCACCAGCGCGGGGTCGCGGCGGGCATGCGCGCCACGTTCCAGAACTCGGCGACCGTGCTCTCGATCGGGGTCTTCTTCTCGCTGATGATCGCGGGTCTCTCGGCCACGCTGCCAACCACGCTCTACAGCGGGCTCGTCGTGCACGACGTGCCGGCCGCCGTGGCTCGTCAGATCGCTTCGCTGCCGCCGACCGCGAGCCTGTTCGGGGCCCTGCTGGGCTACAACCCGGTGGCGACCCTGCTGCCGTCGCAGGTGCTCCATGCGCTGCCGGCGAACCAGGTGGCGATCCTCACGGGTCGGCAGTTCTTCCCGGAGCTGATCTCCGGGCCGTTCCAGCAGGGCATCACGGTGGTCTTCCTGGCCGCCTCGACGATGGCGCTCGTCGCGGCGGCCGCCTCGTGGCTGCGCGGCGGCCGTCCCGTTCCGGACGGGGAGGGCGGGACCGCGGTCGTGGTGGGGACGGCGGCCTCACCGGGCCGGTGAGGGCCAGGAGATCGGGCGGTCCGGCCGTCGCCGCCGTTGACGGCTGCTCTCGGGGCGGCCGCGGGCGCGCCTCCGAGCGTTCAGGCGGTCGGCTCGAGTGCCGGCACGTGCCGCTCGGTCGCCGCTAACGGCCCGCCACGCCGGGCGGCCGCGAGGATGAGCTCGGCGGTGCGGGCGTAGCCGAGGGCGCCCGTGTTGAGCATGATCGTGTAGAGGAGCGGGTCCCGCCAGTTCACGCCGTAGACCTGGCGCAGATATGCGGCGCGATTGGCATCCATCTCGCGCATCCGGCGACGAGCCACCGACTCGGAAACTGTCTCGCGCGCCTTGACGGTCTCGACGCGGATCCCCTCGTCCGCGTACAGGAAGACGTGCGTCGTGTCCCGGCGATCGCGGAGCACGACCGACGCGCCCCGACCGACGATGACCGCGTTGCCGCTGCGTGCCACCTCGAGGATCACCCGTCGGGTGAGCTCGACCAGCGTGCGATGGGGGTCGTACGCGGGATCGGGGTAGGGGGGCTCCCAGATCAGGCCGGCACCCGCCGCGAGCGGGCCGAACGAGTCGACCACCCGGGCGAGCATGCTCACCGGCCGCTCGTCCTCGGCCGCCACCAGGGACGGGGCGACCTCGGCGCGGCGGGCGACCTCGGCGATGAGTTCCTTGTCGATCAGCTCCGCGCCGAGCTCAGCCGCGACGAGCCGTGCCACGGTCGAAGCCCCAGCTCCGTACTGCCGCGCGATGGTGATGACTGGCATCGGGTATACTCCCTCGACTGCGACTATACACCAATGTGGAGTGTTCTGTGAACGAGTGGTCTCCCGACACCCGTCGGGCGCTGCGCGCCTTCCTGCGCGCGATGGCCCTGGCGGATCCCCTGCAGCGCGAGCTGGCACGGCGCTACGGCGTGGCGCTGGGCGACCTCCACGCGCTCCGACTGCTGCGCGACATGGGCGAGGTGGCGATCAGCCGCCTCGGCGGGGCGCTCGACGTCAAGCCCTCCAGCGCCACGAAGCTCGTGGACCGGCTGGAGGCCGCCGGCCTTGTCGCCCGCGGCACCGATCCCGCGGACCGTCGCGTGACGACGCTGCGGCTCACCCCGCGCGCCCTCGAGGCGCTCGGAGACCGGGCGCTCTTCCAGTCGAGCGACCTGGTGCGGCGCGTGGAACGCCTGGCACCCGGCGAGCGCCTGCAGCTGGCCACGCTCCTAGAGCGCATGGTCGAACGGGGAGCGGACGAGGACGCCGAGCTGGAGGCGCTGGCCGATGCGCCGATGGCCCACCCGGCATCGTCGGCCGACCCCGCGGCCGTGTCCGCCGGGCCCGCAGCCATGTCGGCCGCCGCAGCGGCGGCGGAGGTCGCCCGGTGACCGCCGCGATCCCCCGGGAGCGCGGGCTCACCCACCTGCCCTACAAGTGGGTGGCGCTGTCGAACACCACGCTCGGCGGCCTGATGGGCGCCATCAACTCCACCAGCCTGATCATCGCCCTGCCCGCCATCTTCCGGGGCATCCACCTGAACCCGCTCGACCCCGCCAACTTCTCGTACCTGCTGTGGGTCCTGATGGGGTACATGCTGGTCACCGCGGTGGTCGTCGTGACCTTCGGGCGGATCGGCGACATGTTCGGCCGGGTGCGCATCTACAACCTGGGTTTCGTCGTCTTCACCCTCGCCTCCGTCGGCCTCTCGGCCACCTGGAGCACGGGCCCGACCGGCGCCATCGAGATCATCGTGATGCGCATGGTGCAGGCCGTGGGCGGCGCCCTGCTGATGGCGAACTCGGCGGCCATCCTGACCGACGCCTTCCCCGCCAACGAGCGCGGCATGGCCCTCGGGATCAACCAGATCGCCTTCCAGGCCGGGTCGTTCCTCGGGCTCATCCTGGGCGGCGTGCTCGCCACCATCGACTGGCGCTGGGTCTTCCTGCTCAACGTGCCGTTCGGGATCCTCGGGACCATCTGGGCGTACGTGGCGCTGCGCGAGCTGGGCGAGCGCCATCCCGCCCACATCGACTGGGCCGGCAACATCACCTTCGCCGCAGGTCTCGGCCTCCTGCTGATCGGGATCACCTACGGCATCGCGCCCTACGGCACTGCCACCATGGGCTGGGGGAACCCGTTCGTGGCAGAGGCCATCGCCGCCGGGATCGTGCTGCTGGTGGCCTTCGTGCTCATCGAGCGCCGGGTGAAGGCGCCCATGCTGAACCTGGAGCTCTTCCGGATCCGCGCCTTCGCCGCGGGCAACGCGGCGGCGCTGCTCAGCGCGATCGGCCTGGGCGGCCTGCAGTTCCTGCTCATCATGTGGCTGCAGGGGATCTGGCTCCCCTTGCACGGCTACAACTTCGAGGACACGCCCCTCTGGGCCGGCATCTACATGCTCCCGCTCACCGTCGGGTTCGTGGTGGCCGGTCCGATCTCGGGCTGGCTCTCGGACCGTCACGGGGCACGGCCCTTCGCCACAGGCGGGATGCTGCTGGCCGCCCTGACGTTCGTCCTGCTGCTCCTCCTGCCGGCGGACTTCGTCTATCCGGCCTTCGCGGTGGTGATCTTCCTGAACGGCGTGGCCTTCGGGATGTTCGCTTCCCCCAACACGGCGGCCATCATGAACAGCGTGCCGCCGGGGTACCGGGGTGCCGCCTCGGGCGTGCGCGCCACGTTCCAGAACACCGGGATGCCGCTCTCGATCGGCGTCTTCTTCACGCTGATGATCGCGGGGCTCTCGTCGAACGTCCCGACGGCCATGTACCGCGGCCTGACCTCCGACGGCGTCGCCACCGGCGTGGCGGCCACGCTCTCGCACCTCCCCGCGGTGGGCTACCTGTTCGCGGCCTTCCTGGGCTACAACCCGCTGGCGACCCTGGTGGGGCCCAAGGTGCTGGCGACGCTCCCCGCCGCCGACGCGGCTCGGCTGGTCAGCACGAAGTTCTTCCCGTCCCTGATCGCCGCCCCGTTCCACGACGGGGTGGCGGTGGTGTCGATCTTCTCGATCGTGATCTTCCTGATCGCGGCCGCGGCGTCCTGGCTGCGCGGCGGGCGGTACGTGCACGATGAGCAGGAGGCCGAGGCGCTGGAGGCCGGGCTGCTGGCCGCC
>JAKAHX010000185.1 GCA_021814735.1 Chloroflexota bacterium
TGACGTCATAGGCGCCGCCGTACGCCTTGCGCGTGATGACGGTCACCTTCGGCACGGTCGCCTCGCAGTACGCGTAGAGCAGCTTCGCGCCGTGCCGGATGATGCCGCCGTGTTCCTGCGCGACGCCGGGCAGGAACCCCGGCACGTCCACCAGCGTCACGATCGGCACGTTGAACGCGTCGCAGAAACGGACGAACCGCGCTGCCTTGACCGATGCGTCGATGTCCAGGGCGCCGGCCAGCACGGCGGGCTGCTGCGCCACGATCCCGACGCTCCAACCGCCCATGTGGGCAAACCCGGTGATGATGTTGGCTGCCCACGCGGGCTGCAGTTCCAGGAACGCGCCGTCATCCACGATCGCGTGAATGACGGCTTTCATGTCGTAGGCGCGGGTGGGCTCCTCGGGGACGATCGAGTCGAGCGAGCGATCCCGCCGGTCGACGGGATCAGCGGTGGACCGTCTCGGTGGCGTCCCGAGGTTGTTCTGCGGGAGGAAGCCGAGCACCTGGCGCGCGAGGTCGAGCGCGGTTGCCTCGTCAGGCGCCGCGAGATGCGCGACGCCGCTCGTCTCCGTGTGCGTCGTGGCCCCACCGAGCCGCTCGCGGTCCACCTCCTCGTGCGTCACGGCGCGGACGACGTCGGGCCCGGTCACGAACATGTAGCTCGTCCCCTGGACCATGATCGTGACGTCGGTGATGGCCGGCGAGTAGACGGCGCCACCGGCGCAGGGACCCATGATCACCGACAGCTGCGGCACCACGCCCGACGCCAGCGTGTTCCGCAGGAAGATCTCCGCGTATCCTCCGAGCGACGCCACGCCCTCCTGGATCCGTGCGCCACCCGAGTCGTTGAGACCGATGATCGGCGCGCCGGTTCGCGTCGCGAGATCCATCACCTTGCAGATCTTCTCGGCGTGGGCCTCCGAGAGCGAACCGCCGAACACGGTGAAGTCCTGGCTGAAGACGAACACCAGCCGGCCGTCGATGGTGCCGTGGCCGGTGACGACACCATCCCCCAGGATGCGACGTTCGTCGAGACCGAACTCGCCGGCCCGGTGCAGGACGAAGGCGTCGAGCTCGATGAACGACCCGGGATCCAGCAGGAGCTCGAGCCGCTCGCGGGCCGTCAGCTTGCCCTGCGCATGCTGTCGCTCGATCCGTTCCGGGCCTCCCCCGATCAGGCTCTGCTCCCGCAGCGCCCGGAGGCGCGCGATTCGCGCGTCGCGACCGACCACGCGTGTCCCCTTTCCGGTGTCTTTGCGCACAGACGGTCGCGGTATCGTACCAGCGCCTCCCGGAGCACGGCCGAGCGCCTCTCGCGGTACCGCCGGACCGGGCTCGCGGATCCGGCCAGCGGCCCGAGGACGCGGACGGCGCGCTCCGCGATGCGTCCGCGTTGGCGAAGGTCGTCCGCAGGACGTCCGCGCAGGCCCGAGCCGGGGGATCGCCCTCTAGGCGGGACGCGCTGTGCGGCTGCGTCGCCGAGCGGCCCGGCTGGGGCGCAAGGACTGCCCTGCGCTCGGGGCATCGGGGCGCGGCCGGATCTCGCCGGTCGGCCACTGGCCAGTTATCCACCGATTTGGTGAACAACTTGCCTCAGGTGTGGAAAACCATGCTGGGATACGCGGGGCGCGGGCGCTAGACTGTCGCGAGCCCCGCGCCCGTACCCGCAGCAACACCGCGTGAACCCAGGTGGCCGTGACGCAGTCGGGGCGCTCGTGACAGATCCGGCGAAGAAGAGGAAGCCGCCCGTGGCGAATGTCATTGCCATCGCGAACCAGAAAGGCGGCGTCGGAAAGACGACGACCGCAATCAACCTCGCCGGCGCCCTCGCCGAACAGGGGTTCCGGGTCCTCTGCGTGGACATGGATCCGCAGGCGAACCTGACCGTGGGACTGGGGATCAACATCGGCACGGTCGATCGCTCGATGGCGGACGTTCTCGCCGACTCCCGCGCCCAGCTCGAGGAGGTCGTGCTCCCGACGCAGACCGACGGGATCGACGTCGCCCCCGCCACGCTCGAGCTCGCCTCCACGGAGGTCGAGCTCTTCTCCGCGATCGGCCGCGAGCAGGCGTTGCGCGAGGCGCTCGCCGGCTGGGTGGACGACCGCTACGACTATGTCCTCGTCGACTGCCCGCCGACGCTCGGCCTCCTGACGATCAACGGGCTGGTCGCCGCCGATAGCGTGATCATCCCGGTCCAGACGCAGTACTACGCCCTGAAGGGGCTGACCGCGCTGGTCAAGGTGATCAACCAGATCCGCGGCAAGCGGCTCAATCCCGACCTGAAGATCCTTGGCCTGCTGCCGACCTTCTACGATGGGCGCACGCTCCTCGGGCGGGAGATGCTGGATGAGCTGCGCGAGCTGGGCGACCACCACGTGTTCCACAGCATCATCAAGAACACGGTGAAGCTGGGCGAGGCGCCCCTGACCGGCAGGCCCGTGACGGTCTACGCCGGAGCGTCGGACGCTGCCCGCATGTTCCGCGAGCTTGCACGGGAGGTGATCGATCTTGGCTAGGCCCGACTTCCGGGGCGCCGCCGCACGCCGCCTCTCGGAGGAGCGCGAGGACCTCTCCCCCGCGATCCTCAGCCTGCTCTCGCCTGACGAGAAGGTCCGAAGCGCCACGGTGCGCCAGATCGCCGTCGACCACATCGATCCGAATCCCGAGCAGCCGCGCCTGGCCCTTGACCAGGACGCCCTCAACGAGCTTGCAGCGTCGCTGCGCGAACACGGCGTGCTGCAGCCCGTGCTCGTGCGACCGCTGCCCGCAGGCCGGTATCAGCTCGTCGCAGGTGAGCGACGATGGCGCGCCGCACAGATCGCGGGCCTCGAGACGATCCCGGCACTGGTCGAGGAGATCGACGACGAGACCGCGCTCGAGATCGCCATCATCGAAAACCTCCAGCGTGAGGACCTGTCGCCGCTCGACGAGGCGGCGATGTACCAGCGGATGACACGCGGGTACGGGTACAGCGTTCGCAAGCTCGCCCAGAAGCTCGGCAAGGACAAGGGGTACATCGAGAACCGTCTGCGACTCGCCGACGCGCCGTCCGACATCCGGGAGCTGGTGTCTTTGCGCAAGGACACCGTCTCGCACGCCTACGAGCTGATGAAGGTCCAGGACCCGCGCCGGCGCAAGCGCCTGGCCGACCAGGTCGCCCGGGGTGAACTCACCCTCGTGCGGCTCAAGGCCCGCATCGAGGGGCGCCCCCCCACCGACGGCGAGGATGCCACACCGAAGCGGGGCCGCCGGCTCCTGACCGCGGCCGGGGAGATGGCTTCGCAGGCGACGCCCGACTCCCAGACACCGGCTGGTGGAGACGCCGAGGCTGAACCGGAGCCGCGACCCGCGCCCACCGGTGACGACGCGCTGCTGTCCTCCAAGTCCAACCTCAGCGACGCCATCGAGGACCTGGTGGCGGTACTGCGGGCGCCGCGAGCCCTGGAGGGGATGAGCGAGATCGATCGCGCGAACCTGGCCAAGTACCTGACCATCACCAAGCTGCGGCTCGAGAACGCGATCGCGCTGCTGCGGGCGGGCGACACGCGCATCTGACGCGCTCGGGAGACGCCGTGTGACCCTCGCGGGCGGCGCGTGCGGGGAGGTGCGGCGTCCTGGGGGGCCGGCGCCGCGTCCGAGATGAACGACGGGTACCGGGGATGCGGCCGGAGGGTCGGCGACCCACCGCGGGGCGGCCTGACCGTGCGCCGTGCCTCTCCGGCTAGGCCCTGCCCCGGGGGGTCGCGGCAACGGCCCCGGCAGGCCGACTCAGCGGTTAGACGTAGACGATCTCGTCGAAGTTCTCGACGAGATACTCGATGATTCGCTGGCGCCCGTCCGGCGTCTCGTGGCGGATCCCGGGGACCAGGCACCACAGGGCGATGGCCGGCACCATCAGCTCGCCGTCCGCGGTGCGGCCGATGGTGGCCGGTGCCCCGCCCCCGGACGCGTAGACCCGTTCGAGGCCGGTCTCGTCGATGCGCGCCGCGCGCTGGAAGTCCCGGATCACCTGCCGCACGCCGACGCGGATCGACACGTCCCGCATCAGCTCCTTGGCCCAGGCATCGACCTGGTCGTCCGTCTGCTCCTCGAGCCGACGGCGGTACTCGGCGGGATCTGGGGCGAGTCCGGTGGCGCCGCTCACGGGTCCTCCTCTCGGGTGCTTGGGCGGCATTATCGCACGTGACCACCCCTCCGACCGGCGTGCCCGGGGCCGGTGGCGAAGGGTTGCGAGCGCGCTGCAACCCGGCGGTCCGGCATCGTATCCCGGCGACATCACGGGGCGCCCTATCGTTTGCGGGTCGGGGTCGAACCCCGGTCGAGTCGCGCCTGCGCAGCTCCCGGCGTCTGCGAGCCCAAGGCTGCGACGGGCCTGCGCGGAACGTGACACAGGACGATCCATGCCCGCGTTGCGGGCCATCCGGAGGCACACCATGACACACGGGCGGCACTCGCTGCTCGCCGCATCCATCCTCACCACCGCCCTGCTCGCCGGGTGCGGCGCGTCGGCCACGGCCACCCCGGGCGCCGCGGCATCTTACGGTGCGTCGCCCTCGGCCGCGGCCGGCAGCACGGCACCCGCGGCGTCGCCGGCCGCCTCCCCCGGGCAGGCGGGCACGGGCGCAGCGTCCCCCGGTGCGTCCGCCGGGCCGGCGGCCTCGGGTACGGCCGTCGCCCAGGCCGGAGGTTCG
>JAKAHX010000001.1 GCA_021814735.1 Chloroflexota bacterium
GGTCCCGCGTCCAGAAACGCCGGCTCAGCTACCTCACGCCGCTCGCGCCACCGCCTGGCGGGCCATCCAGGGGCGGGCGAGCGCGAAGGCCACCGCCACCACGGCCGCCGATGCCGCCCCGCCTGCCCCGAACGCAAGTGCCGCGCCCCACTGCGCCGCCAGCGTGCCGGCGAAGAGGGCGCCCACGGGGGTCGAGCCCGCGAAGACCGTGGTGTAGACGCTGAGCACCCGCCCGCGGAGCGAATCGGGGACGGCCAGCTGGATCGACGTGTTCGCGGTCGCTGTCATCGCGATGCTGCCGAACCCGATCCCGAACATGCACGCCAGCGCCACCGGCATCGCGTGCACCGCGACCAGCGCCAGCTGGAGAAGCCCCAGCGCGGCCCCGCCGGCCAGCATGACCCGCGGCGAGGAGCGCCCAATCACCGCGATGGTGAGCGCGGCGACCAGCGAGCCGATCCCCGTGGCGGCCATCAGGAAGCCGAACCCCGTGGCGTTCGTGTGCAGGACATCCGCCGTGTACACGGGGACCAGCACGTTCAGGTTCATGCCCAGCGTGGAGACCAGCCCCACCACGCCGACGGCGAGGAGGACCACCGGGGTGGACCGCACGTATCGCAGCCCCTCCCCGAGATCGCGGAGGACCGCCGATGCGCTTCTCGTGAACTGGTACGCGCCCTTGGCATGCAGCTCGGAGGACCGCATGGCGAGGAGACCCGCGATCACCGCGATGTAGCTGACACCGTTCAGGAAGAAGCAGCTCGCGATCCCGACCAGGCCGATGATCACGCCGGCCACGGCCGGCCCCAGGATCCGGGCCACGTTGAACACGGCCGAGTTGAGCGCCACGGCGTTCACCACGTCATCGCGGCCCACCATCTCCACCACGAAGGCCTGGCGGGTGGGCATGTCGACCGTGTTCACGATGCCGAGCAGGAGTGCCAGCACGCCGATGTGCCACGCCTGCACCCGGTGTGTCCAGGACAGCCAGAACAGGGCGAGCGCCAGCAGCATCGACGCGGTCTGCGTGCCGACGAGCGTGGCCCGCTTGGGCAGGGCATCGGCGATGAGCCCGCCGAACAACCCGAAGACCATCATCGGCAGGTACTGCACCGCCGAGATGACCCCCAGCACGAAGGGATCCTGGGTCAGCTGCAGGACCAGCCAGCCCTGGGCCAGGGACTGCATCCAGGTCCCGATGAGCGAGACCAGCTGGCCGAAGAAGAAGAGCCGGAAGTTCCGGTGGCGGAGGGCGGCTCCGGCACGTCGCGCACCGGCCGTCGCCCGGGGCGGGGCGGTCCCGGCAGCGGTGGACATGCCCGAAGCCTACGACGACCCGCTCGGGCACGTCGCAGGCGCTCGCTCAGCGCTCGGACGCAGCTCCGCCCGGTGCCTTCGCGCTCCCGACGTGGGCCGAGGACGGGGACTCCTGGCCCGAGGACGTCACGAGGGTGGTCGATGCCTCGCCGCCGGGTGCGGACGTCGAAGTGGAGGTGCGGGTCGTGACCGCGGTCGAGGTCGTCGTGGACGCTGCCGTGGCCGCCTGGCCGCCGCCGGATAGGGCCGCGGCCTGACCGGCCCGGGCGCCGACCGCGAGGTCGGCGCGCCCCTGGTCGCCGGACGATCCCGTCGCCCCCGCCCGGCCCTCGGGCGTCTCGGTGGGCCGTGGCGTGCGCAGTGGTTGTGTCCTGCTCCTCGGGACGGCGGCCGGCTGGCATTCGTCGCGGTTCCGCCCCGTCGCGTTCCCCTGGCCGTGCTCGCTCGCCGGACCGCACGTGGGCCGGGACGTCAGGCCATGCGCGGGGGAGGGTGTCGGCACCGGGCGTGGCGCGAGGTGCGCGGGCGAGGGTGTCGGGACCTGGGCAGGTGCCGCGGGCACCGTCACCGTGCCGCCGCCGGGCGAGGAGGCGTGGGAGACGAGGCCGAGGATGGGGCCGCGCGCGGCGAACGCCATGGCCGAGGCCGCCAGCACGAGCCCAAGCGCGATGAGCACCGCCGAGGCCGGAACCGACGAGCCCGCATGGGTCGCCGGTCCGAGGTCCGGGCCACCGCTCCCGGGTCCCGATCCCAACGGGGAGCGGCAGAGCCGACAGTACCGGTCACCGGACCGGTTGGCGGTGCCGCAGAAGATGCAGTGGAGAGGGGCCCCCATCGCGGTCGACTCGCTACGGTATCTCGCCAGGCACGATGCAAGGTGCGGGGCCCGGGTGCAATAGCGCGTTCGTCATGGATGCCGGGTCGCCGGTACTACCGACCGGCGACCCGGCATCTGCGGTGGCCTGGGTGCGGTTGCGCCCCCGGGTCGAGCGCGCCTCAGGCGGCGCTCGGCTCGGTCAGGGCGACCGTCGTCTGCGTCTCCTCGACCGGGCGCTTCAGCAGCGAGACCACCAGGGCCGTCACCACCGTGCCGACCACGATCGTCAGCACGTAGAGCGGCAGGTCCGTGATCACGTTCGGGATGGGGAGGACGAAGACTCCGCCGTGCGGCGCCCGCAGCTGGATCCCGAAGGCCATGCTCATGGCGGCCGTGATCGCGGAGCCGGTCATGATGCTCGGGATGACGCGGAAGGGGTCCGCTGCCGCGAACGGGATGGCCCCCTCGGTGATGAACGCCAGGCCGAGCACCCAGGCCGTCTCACCGGCCTCCTTCTCCTCCGAGGTGAACTTGCGGGGCGCGATCCGCGTCGCCAGTGCGAGCCCGAGCGGCGGGGTCATGCCGGCTGCCATCACCGCGGCCATGGGGGTGTAGACGTTCGACGCGAGGAGCCCGACCGCGAACGTGTATGCGGCCTTGTTGACGGGCCCGCCCATGTCGAACGCCATCATCAGGCCCATCACCAGGCCGAGCACGATCGCGCTGCCGCTGCTCATGCCCTTCAGGTAGTCCGTCAGCCCGGTGTTGATTGCCTTCACCGGCTCGCCGACGACATAGATCATCACCAGTCCCACGACCAGCGAGGTCACGAGCGGCACGATCAGGACCGGCATCAGGCCCTGGAGGCTGCGCGGCAGGTGGATCGTGCGGACCATCCAGAGGGCGAGATAGCCCCCGATGAAGCCGGCGATGATGCCGCCCAGGAACCCTGCCCCGACCTGCGTGGCGAGCAGACCCCCGATCATGCCGGGGGCCAGCCCGGGCCGATCGGCGATGGAGTACGCGATGTACCCGGCGAGGATGGGCACGAACAGCGCGAACGCGTTCTGGGCCCCGATCTGGAAGAGGGCGGCGGCGAGCGTGCCCTGCTTCTCGTAGGCGTGGATGCCGAAGGCGAACGAGAGCGCGATCAGGATGCCGCCCGCGACGACGAACGGGATCATGAAGGAGACGCCGTTCATCAGGTGCTTGTAGGGGCCCGCCTGGGCCGACTTGCGGCTCGCCTTGGCCGCTGCGACGCTGGCCAGGTAGTCGGCATGGGCCGTCGGGGTGGCGGCGGCGGGCGCCGCGGCCGCGGCCTCGGCCAGCTGGCCTGCCTGCGCGATGAGCCCGGCCGCGTTGCGGATCGCGTCGCCCGTCGAGGCGCGCACGATCGGCTTGCCCACGAACCGATCCTCGGCCACGTTCGTGTCGGCGGCGATGATGACCGCGTCGGCCGCGGCCGCCTCCTCGGCGGTGATGACGTTCTCCGCGCCGATGCTGCCCTGGGTCTCCACCTTGATGGAGATGCCCGCTTCCGCCGCTGCCTTGCTGAGCGCCTCGGCCGCCATGTACGTGTGGGCGATCCCGGTCGGACAGGAGGTGATCGCCACGAGTCGCTGGAGTGCCATGCTCGAGATCCCTTTCCTGGTGTGCGCAGCGCCCGGCGCTACGCGGTGACGGTCAGCCTCCGTTCCAGCAGCTCCAGCACCGCCCCGGCCGTTGGGCTGGTGCGGAGCGCCGTCCGGAAGTCCTCGTGGATGAGCGCGCGTGCCAGGGCGGCAAGCACCCGCAGGTGGTCGTCGCTGGCATGCTCGGGGCTGGCGATGAGGAAGACGAGGTCCACGCGGTGCACCTCGCGTTCGGCGTCGGGGTCGGCCCCCGCGTCGGCCACGGCCTCGCCGGGCCACGCCACGCCCCCCTGGCGGCGCCCGAAGGCCAGTGCGGCGCGGCCCACGTGGTCGCTCTTCGCGTGCGGGATGGCCACGCCCATCCCGATGTTGGTGCTGCCGAGCGCCTCGCGGGCGAGCGCGGCGTCGGTGACGGCATGTGCATCGTCCACCGCGCCCAGGCGTTGCAGACACTGGGACAGCTCCAGGATCGCCTCGTCACGCCCGCTCGACCCGAGTTCCAGCACGATCGAGTCGGGGCCGATGAGGTCACGGACGGCGGTTTCCGGCATGGTCACGCTCCTGTGGAGATGTGGGCCGCGGCCTGCTCGACGGCGAGCCGGCACGCGGCGATGAACGCCGACGGGGTCATGGCGGTGGCGGGATCGCGCCGGGCGACCTCGACCGCGATGCGGGCCACCATGGCGTCGCCGGCCCCGACGGTGGTGACCAGGCGCCCCTCGGAGGTGGCAAGGTCCGCCGCGGGGATCCACTCGGCGGTGTCGCCCATGGCCGCGACGGCACCCCCGGCCCCCAGCGACAGCAGCACCGCCCGGGGTCCCCGCGCCACCAGCTCCCGGGCCGCCCGACAGGCGTCCTCGTCGCCGTCGATCGTGCGCCCGAGGATGGTCCCTGCCTCGACGCGGTTGGGTTTCACCAGGAACGGGTGGGCGTCGAGCGCCAGGACGAGGGGTTCGTCGCTGGCGTCGACGATGACCTCTGGTCCTCTCCCGTCCCCCTGGCTGCGATGCAGGCCGTGCGTCCACCGCGCGTACACGTCGGCCGGCACCCCGGCGGGGAGGCTGCCGGCCAGCACCACCGCCGCGGGATGCTCCCGGGCCACCGTGCCGAAGAGTTCGTCGGTCAGCCTCTCGAGGACGTCGGCGTTCACCTCGGGGCCCGTGCCGTTGATCTCGGTCATGCGCCCGTCGGCACGCTCGATGAGCTTCAGGTTCGTCCGTGTCTCTCCCTCCACGGCGAGGAACCGCGCGCGAATGCCCGCCGACACGAGGTGCTGCTCGATCCGGGCGGCCTGGTCCTCCCCGGCGACGCCCAGCGCGATCACCGGTGCGCCGAGCCGGGCAGCGGTCCGGGCTACGTTGATCCCCTTGCCGCCAATCGAGGCGCGCGAGGTCGCGGTCCGGTGGGTGGCGCCCGGCTCGAGCCGCTCGATCCAGGCGGTCCGGTCGATGGCGGGGTTGAGGGTGACGGTGACGATGGAGCGCATCACGCCACCTCTCTCGCGGGTCCCGTGGCGGCGGCCCGACCGTCGCTGGTGCTCGCGACCATGACCCGCAGGCCGGCCGCCTGCAGCGAATCGAGCTCGGCAGACGGCGCGCCGTCGTCGGTGATGAGCAGGTCGACCTCGTCCAGGCCTGCGACCCGTGCGAAACTCACCGCGCCGAGCTTGCTGCTGTCCGCCAGCACGACCGCGGTGCGCGCCGCGGCGATCATGCGGAGCTTGGTGGCCGCCTCCTCCCAGGTGGGGGTCGTGAAGCCACTGCCCACGGACACCCCGTTCATGCCGAGGAACGCGACGTCCACGTGCATCTGTTCGATGGACCGCTCCGCCAGCGGCCCGACGAGGGCGAGGGTGCGCTCCTTGACCTGCCCGCCGGTGATCACCAGGCGGGTGCGCTGGGCGAGCTCCACCGCGATGGGGATCGAGTTGGTGGCGACGGTGACGTCCGGGCGCGCCCGGAGGGCCCGCGCGAGTTCCAGCGTGGACGTGCCGGCGTCGAGGAAGATCGTCTGGCCTGGCTGCACCATCTCGGCCGCCGCGCGGGCGATCGCGACCTTCTGTGCGCGGTTCGCCGTCTCCTTCTCACCGAAGGACGGCTCGAACCGGCTCGCCGGCACGGCGCCGCCCCGGGTGCGCTCGACGGCGCCGTCCTGCGAGAGCACCTGCAGGTCGCGCCGGATCGTGGATTCGGACACACTGAAGCGGGCGGCCAGCTCGGGAACCTCCGCGCGCGCGTCGGTCGCGAGTACCTCCAGGATCTGCCGGCGACGCTCGGCGGTCATCATCTTGGGCGGTCCTCCGGGTCGTGGTGGTGAATGCTCATGTCTGCGCACTTGGTGCGTATTGACGCTCGATAGCGCGCATGATAGCCTCTGATGCGCAGTTGTCAAGCGGTCATGCGCATTATCGAGCAACGAATGCGCGGTACTGCGCGAGCGAGCAGCGGGCGGGATCCCGCGGGAGGAGCAGATGCAGTCGGTGGAGCTCGAGGTCCGGAACCCGTCGGGCCTGCACGCCAGGCCGGCGTCGATCTTCGTCAAGACGGCAGCGGGGTTCCGGTCGCGCGTCCAGATCGAGAACCTCAGCCGGGGAACCGCGCCGGGCGACGCCAAGAGCATCCTGACGATGCTGGCCGCCGGGGTGAAGCAGGGGCACACGGTGCGGATCACCGCCGACGGGGAGGACGAGGTGGGTGCCATCGAGGCGTTGGCGGACCTGGTCAGGTCCGGGATCGGCGAACCCATCGACTAGCCGCCGCCCCGGCGCGGTGGCCGGTTCCGTTCCCGGCGCCGGGCCCCGGCGCCTGGCCTCGGCGAGTGCCTCGAGGGGTCCGACACCGTCGAGCGCCCGGTGATCGGGGGGGGCACGATGCGACCCCGGGGCGTTCGAGCCTGGACCGGCAGGCCGGCACCGCCACGCCATCGCCCGCGGGCAACCCCCACGTCTCCGAAGCCGCCCGACGGGGAAGCGCGGCGCGGGCGAAACCGCTGCCGTCCACCCGGACGTACCTCATTCGTCGCCGGTGGGCCATCCGTGTGGCTGGCCACCGCGGCTGCACAGGAGTTCCGTTCCGATGCACCGACCACTGCGTGTCCGGCGGCTCGTCCCCGCCGGGCTCGTCGCGTCCCTGGTCCTTGCGCTGACCATGCTGACGGCCGGTGGGGTGGACGCCGTGTCGTATGCGCAGGCCAGCGCATCCCCCACGCCGACGCCACCGTCCAGCCTGCAACTCGGGTCGGCAACGAGCCCGACGCTCGGCGCGTATCTGACCGGCCCCGACGGCCACGCCCTCTACACGCTCTCGTCCGACACGCCGGATGGCAGCACCTGCACCGGCGGGTGCCTGGCAGTCTGGCCACCGCTCCTGGTGGCGCCCGGCGGCACGGTGACCGGACCGGCCGGCGCCACCGGGACGTTTGCGACGATCACCCGGCCGGACACCGGGGCCACGCAGGTCACGTACGACGGGCGGCCCCTGTACTACTTCGCGCATGACGCTGCCGCGGGTCAGACGAACGGCCAGGGGATCAAGGCGCTCGGCGGTGTCTGGCTGGTGGCCGCGCTTTCCGGGGCGCCGGCGAGCATCCAGGTCGGCGTGACCCAGAGCCCGACGCTCGGCGCGTACCTGACCGGCCCCGACGGCCACGCCCTCTACACGCTCTCGTCGGACTCGAGCAGTTCGCCGGTGTGCAACGGCGCCTGCCTGGGCAACTGGCCGCCGCTCCTGGTGGCGCCCGGCGGGACGGTGACGGGCGCGGCCGGCGCCACGGGGACCTTCGGGACCTTCGTCCGGGCGAACGGCACGGTCCAGGTGACCTACGACTCCCACCCCCTGTACGCCTTCGCGCATGACACCGCGGCCGGGCAGACCAACGGCGAGGGCATCGCCGCGTTCGGCGGCACCTGGCACGTCGCGCTGGCGGCGAGCGTCGCCACGCCGTCGCCGTCGGCCACCGCGTCCGCGACGGCCGCCGGATCGCTGCCCCCCACGGACACGTCGGGCAGTCCCGCGGGTGGGTCACCGGTCGGCATCCTGCCGATGCTGGTCCTCATCGTGCTCGCCGGTGGCGCGGCGATCGTGGCCGTCACGGCCCGCGCGACGGCTGCGCGGCGCTCCTGACCAGGCGGCGCTCCTGATCGGGCGGCGCTCCTGACCAGGCGGCGCTCCTGATCGGGCGCCGATCCTGGGCGGTGGCGCTCGTGTCTGGATAGCGCTTCCTGGCAGGTCGCGGGCCGGCGACGGCCGGCGCGGTTGCGAACACTTCACCCGTTCGTCACCGGCCCGCGACCCCAGATGCCCGATACTGGGCCCTCCGCAGCCCGCAGGAGGAGCCCATGCCCGATCCCGTCAGTCGCGCCATCGAGCCCACCTTCTTCCGATGGGATGCCTCGATGCCGCCGCCGGCTGCGCAGGCCGTGTCCGACATGGCCCAGTACGGCATCGTCGTCGCGGTCATCCTGGTGGGCCTCGCCGCGCTCTGGATCGCCCGGGGGGCGCCCCGCGAGCGTGTGACGGAGACGGTCCTGCGCCTGGCGCCGGGGATCGTCGCGGTTGCGGTCGCGTTCGCCGTGGCTCACGTGGCGGGGCGGCTCGTCACCGAGGTGCGCCCGTTCGTGCTGCTCGGGCAGCCGGCCCTCTTTGCCCACGCGGCCGACGCGAGCTTCCCGAGCGACCACGTCACGGCCGGCATGGCGATGCTGGGCGCCCGGATCGGCCGTGGCGCCCGCTGGCTCACCGCCCTGGTGGTGGCGCTGGTCGGCCTGGCGAGAGTGATCGCGGGCGTGCACTGGATGATCGACATCGTCGGCGGCGCCGCGATCGGGCTGGTGCTGGCCTGGCTCGCCTCGCTGGCCTGGTCGGCGCTCTCGCCGCGGATCCCCGCGCTCCGGACCGCCTGAGCGGCCGGTCAGGACCTCGCGGACGACAGAACCCCGGGGCGGTCAACCCTCGCGGCTCATCAACCCTCACGGCCCGGCAGGCCTTCACCGCCGATCGGCGCTCGCGGCCGATCAACTCAACACTCGCGTCCGATCAGCCCTCGCGGCCCGGCAGGTCCGCGGGCAGCTTGGCCGCCGCCGCCGCGTCCAGGATCCAGGTCGCTCCCTCGCGCGCGGCCAGCTGGGAGGGGAGGCGCCGCGGGTCGCGCGCGCCGGCCAGCACGTCGGCCATGACGGCGGCCTTGCCCGCGCCGCTGGCCATGACCAGCACGTCCCGGGCCACCTCCGTGAGCCGGGGCGAGAGCGTGACGCGGGGGACGTGGGGCGCGGCCGTGGTGGGCGCCGGGACGCCCGCGCAGAGGGGCGGTGCCGGGGCATCGACCAGCGGACTGCCGGGGAAGCACGAGAGGAAGTGCCCGTCGGGGCCGACTCCCAGCAGCACCAGGTCGAAGACCGGCAGGCCGTCCTGGTCGAGCGGCACCAGCTCGGTCAGCTGCCGGGCGTAGCGCTCCGCGCACCAGCCCGGTCCCTCGCCGGCGGCCTCGGCCTCGGGTATGGGGAAGGGGTGCACGTTGCCGACCGGGACGGCGAGCCCCTCGGGCGGTGCAAGCAGCGTCTCCTCGACCAGGTGGACGTTCGAGTCCGGGTGATCGAACGGGACGAACCGGTCGTCGCCCCACCAGAGGTTGACACGCGACCAGTCCACGCGGTCACGCGCGGGGGAGCCGGTGATGGCCCGGTAGAGCAGGACCGCCGTGCTGCCGCCGGTCAGCGCCAGGTACGCGCGACCGCGCCGGGTCAGCGCCTCCTCGAGCGTCGAGATGACGTGCGCGGCGGCGCGACGGCCGAGTTCATGCTCGTCGGCGACCACGACGATGCGGGGACCAGCCATCCGTTCCTCCCGTCTGCACCACGCGTCATCGTCCGATCCAGGCCCGGCGCCGGTCGTGGACGGACCCCGGGGCTGTGCGTCAGCTGCCGAGCAGGCGCGCTGCCTGCGCCACGCTGTCCTCGAATATGCGATCGCGCCCCAGGCGGTCGAGCGTCTCCGCCACGTACGGCGCCTCGTCGAACGGTTCCAGGGTCCCGGCCCGCCGGGCCACCTCGCCGCCGTCCCAGTCCGCCGTTGCGAGGAGATGGTCGGACTGCCGCGTGACCCGCGCGCGCACCACGCGACGCCCGCGGCCCAGCTCCAGCTCCACCCGCTGGAGCGACCCGTTGGCAGGCGCGGCCACGGCACCGGCCGTGGGCACCGGCCGGAACTCCACGGTGATCTCGCGCCGGCCGTCCGTCCAGGCGCCGGCGAGCGTCTCCGAGTTGCGCTTGGGCGCCAGCGGCCGCGCGACCTCGAGCCGCAGCGCCGAGGCGAGCCATCCCGCGAAGCACGCGGCCTTGGACAGGCGCATGGTCGTCCCGGGCCGGAGGACGTCCAGTCGCACGCTCCGCAGCGAGCCGAGCTCGGGCGCCAGCAGCGGGTGGTCGAAGAGCCCACCCAGCAGCTCCCGCCACAGGTTCAGCCGCATCCAGCCGATGTCGTGGATCGCGTGTCGCCCGCCGGCGATCATGGCCGCGAGGGCCTCCAGGCGCTCCCGTCCGTCGTCGCGGAAGGTGCCGGAATCGAGCAGCAGCTCATCGCACGTCTCCGCCAGCTCGCGCAGCTGCGGTGACCCGAGGGGCGGGTCGTCGGTCCACCACAGCACGGCCGGCAGGTCGTGGATCAGGAGCGGCGTGACGATCCCGGCCAGGTGCTGCGCGGTCTCGCCGCGGGGCTGCACCAGGATCCGCTCCGCGCAGGTCTCGGCCATGCTGGTCGGGCGGATCGTGCACTCCAGGCTCAGCCGCGCGTCCAGCGCGGCGGGCCCGTCAGGATCGGCGGGAGCAAGGATGAGTGCGCGCGACGGGTGCCGGCCGGCCAGCGCGCCGATGGCGGCGAGAGCGCGCTCCAGGGTCTCGGGCCGGCCCGCGACCACGACGAGGGTGAGCACGGAGGTGCGGGCCCGGACCCGCACGTCGCCCGCGTGATCCATCCGGCGTGCCACCCGCCGATCACCCAGGGCCTCGGCCGCCGCGGCGGTGGTCAGCCCGCTCGTCTCCGCCTCGTGGGCGGCCAGCCCCCAGATGCGCGCGAGCTCGGATTCGATCTCCTCGACCGAGCTGGCCCGAGCGTCCCAGTGGAACTGGGCGCCCGGGATCGTGGCGAGGGTCGGCGAATCGTCGGGCGGAGCAGCAGCGCGGGAGCGCCGCCTGCCCGTCGCCGCTCGGGCGCGGGCCTCTGCCGGGCCCGTGTCGTGCCGTCCCGGCGCGTCAGCCATGGCTCAGAGCCTCCGCCATCTCCGGCCGTCCCGCGCCACGAGCCGGTCCGCTTCCTCGGGCCCCCACGAGCCGGCGGCGTAGTTGGGGAACCCGGGCGGGTGCCCTCCCTGGTCCAGGGCCTCCCACGCGCTGTCGATGGGCGAGACCACCCCCCAGGCAGCTTCCACCTCGTCGCCGCGGGTGAAGAGCGAGGCGTCCCCCAGCATCGCGTCGAGGAGCAGCGTCTCGTATGCCTCCGGCGCGTCGCTCACGAACGACGAGCCGTAGGTGAAGTCCATGTTCACGCTGCGGACGTCCAGCCCCAGCCCAGGCACCTTGGCCACGAACCGAAGCAGGATCCCCTCGTCGGGCTGGATGCGCAGCGCGAGCAGGTTCGGCTCGGGATCCGCCCGCAGCTCCTTGAAGAGTGCCAGCGGGGGTTGCTTGAACTGCACGGAGATCTCGGTGGCCGTCTTGGCCAGCCGCTTGCCGGTCCGCAGGTAGAACGGCACGTCCGCCCAGCGCCAGTTCTGGACCTCGAGCTTGAGCGCCACGAACGTCTCGGTGGTGGAGTCCTTGGCGACCTCCGGTTCCTCTCGATACCCGGGGACCGCCTTGCCGCCCACCCAGCCCGGCCCGTACTGGCCGCGCACCACGTCCCGCGCGATGCGCTCGTCGGTCCAGTCGCAGTCGATGGCACGCAGGACGCGCAGTTTCTCGTTGCGCAGGTCATCCGCCGCGAACGCGATCGGTGGTTCCATGGCGACCAGGCTCAGCAGCTGCAGCATGTGGTTCTGCAGGATGTCGCGGCTGGCGCCGGCTTCCTCGTAGAAGGGACCGCGCCCCTCGACGCCCAGCGACTCGGCCACCGTGATCTGGACGTGGTCCACGTAGCGGCGGTTCCAGATCGGCTCGAAGATCCCGTTGCCGAAGCGGAAGACCAGCAGGTTCCGCACCGTCTCCTTGCCCAGGTAGTGGTCGATGCGGTAGATCTGTGACTCCCGGAAGACCCGCTGCACGTCCCGGTTGAGCTGGCGCGCCGACTCGAGGTCCCGCCCGAAGGGCTTTTCGACCACGACCCGTGACCACCCGTGCCCGCGGCCCTCGACGTCCAGCGACGCGCGCCCCAGGTGGTCGATGATCG
The DNA here is from genome assembly GCA_021814735.1 of Chloroflexota bacterium. Lineage (GTDB taxonomy): Bacteria > Chloroflexota > Limnocylindria > Limnocylindrales > CSP1-4 > JAJYNJ01. The sequence goes on from JAKAHX010000001.1 coordinate 12,141, forward strand.
TGGGCCCCAGGCTGGGGGGCGTGGCGAGGTAGAAGAGCCGGTTGTCGCGGGTGCCGCGGGCGACCGAGAGTTCGTCCAGCCGGCGGCTGAGCGCCTGGTAGGCGTCGGGATCGTGGAACTCGCCCTGCTGGTAGAAGATGCCGGCCGCGAAGTCGTCCCAGATCGCCTCCTGCACGGGCACCCGGGAGTGCGCCACCACCGATTCCTTCAGGTCGGCGCGGAACTGCTCGTCCGTGTACGGGCGCCGGGCGAAGCCGAGCACGGTGGTCTCCGCCGGCAGGAGCCCCACGCGACGCAGGTTGTAGAGCGCGGGGAGGATCTTGCGGTGCGTCAGGTCGCCGGTCGCGCCGAAGACCACGATGCAGGCCGGCTCCGGGACTTTCTCGAGGCGCAGCCCGGCCCGCAGCGGGTTCGCCTGCGTGCGAACCGTGCCGGCACGCGAGGCGGCCGCGGTGCGTGGTGCCATCTTCAGCAGCCCCCTTCCGAGCGGGCGCTCACGAGAGCGCCGCTTCCAGGGCGGTCCGCAGCGCCGCGAGGCCGGCGTCCGGATCCGCGGAGCAGTCCACCCGCAGCACCGGCAGGTGATGGGCTTCGAGTGCCTGGAAATCCCCGATCGCCTGCGCATCGATGAGCGTGCCGAAGGAGTGGCCGGTGCCCGGGATCGGCAGGTCGCGCGGGTGAGCGACCACCAGCTGCAGGAACCAGCCGATGGGCGCCCCGCCCTTGTGCAGCTGGCCGGTCGAGTGCAGGAAGCGCGGCCCGTAGCCGAGCGTGGTGGCGCGCCGCGTGCGGTCGCGCAGCAGCGTGCGGATCGCCTGCAGCGCCTCGGTGCGTTCCGCCGTGGGCGCCATGTACGCCTGGATGGCCGCGTAGCCGTTCGGCTCGAGGCGCTCGAGGTGCCGGCGGAGCTCGCCGACGACGTTGCCCGAGCGCGTTCCCGCGCGGAGCGGCTCGTCGCCCACGAGGGTGAGGGGCCCGTCGGAGGCCAGTGGCTCGAGCGCCGGCAGGCGACCGTGCTCGTGGTAGGCGGCCAGCACCCGCCGCGTGTTGTCCTTGGACTCGGTGACGTTGGGCTCGTCGAAGGGATCGATCCCCAGCACCGCCCCGGCCACCGCCGTCGCGAACTCCCAGCGGAAGAACTCGGCGCCCAGCCCCAGCTCGCCGTCGACCTCGATCTCGATCACGGGGTGGCCGGCGGCCACCAGTTCCGCGGCCAGCGGCCCGGTCTCCTCCCGCCACGCAGCGTTTCCGGCCAGCGACAGCCGTACGAAGACGCGGTCGTGGCCGTAGGAATCGATGGCACCGGCGGGCTCGCCGTCGATCGGCACGATCCCCACGCCGTGCTTCCCGGTGCTCTCCGCGATCAACTGCTCCGCCCACGCTCCGAAGGGCGCGATGGCGGGGTCGGCCAGGAACGTGAGCTTGTCCCGGCCCGCCTTGGCCAGGGCACCGAGCGTGACCCCGAGCGCCAGGCCGGGGTTCTCCTCGTGCTCCTCCCGGCAGCGCTGGGACATCCGGACTCCGTGCTCCAGGAGCCGGCCCAGGTCGAGGCCCAGCAGCGAGCCGGGGACGCAGCCCACGTAGGTCAGCGCGCTGTACCTGCCGCCGATGTCGGCCGGATTGAGGAAGACCTCGCGGAAGTCGTTGACGTGCGGGATGGCCTCCATGCTCTTTCCCGGGTCGGTGACGGCCACGAAGTGGAGCGACGGCCAGGTCACGCCCCGTCCGCGCATCTCCTGGTCCCAGAACGAGGCCAGGAAGCTGAGCGTCTCGGTGGTGGTGCCCGACTTGGTCGAGACGATGTACAGAGTGGTCTCCGGGTCGCACGTCTCGCGGATCCCGAGGACCGCGGCCGGGTCGGTCGAGTCGAGCACGTGGACGGGGATCCCCGCACCATCCGCCACCCCGCACACGCGGGCGAGCACGTCGGGCGCGAGGGAGCTGCCGCCCATGCCGCACAGCACCGCGCGCGCGAAGCCCTGCTCGCGCGCCGCCTCCGCGAACGCGCGCAGCTCGTCCACGTCCTCCAGGAACTGCTCGGGGGCGCGGAGCCATCCCAGGCGGTTCAGGATCGTTGCCTGGACGGACGCGTCGCTGGACCAGAGCGTGGCGTCGCGGTCCCAGACGCGCTCCACCCATCGCTCCGCGAGCGCGCGGCGCATGGCCGAGTCCACGGCGTCCCGCAGGTCGTCGAGCAGCGAGATGCCCGTGATGGAGCGGCTGCCGGTCATCGAGCTCCTCCTTGCGGCCGAATGCCATGCACCGCGATCAGCGCCCCGACGCGTGCGGCGCGGCGTGTGCCGGCGCTGTTGCGATCACCCCGCGCGTGTCCCCGGCGAGGACGCCCTGCGCGACCTGGACGAGGTGCGCGGCGGTGATGCCGAACGCCTCCATGACCTGCGGCCCCGGGGCGGAGAGTCCGAACTGCTCGATGGCGATGATCGCGCCGCCCGGCCCGACCCAGCGGTCCCAGCCGAGCGACACACCCGCCTCGATGCTCACGCGCGCCGTCACCCCGGCGGGCAGCACCTGCTCGCGGTAGGCGGGGTCCTGCTGTTCGAAGAGCTCCCAGCAGGGCATCGATACCACGCGCGTCGGGATGCCGGCAGCCTGGAGCTGCTCGCGCGCGTCCATGGCGAGCTGCAGCTCGGAGCCGGTCGCCAGCAGCAGGAGCCGGGGGCCGGTCACGGCCCCGCCGGCGTCCGTCGCATCGGCCAGCACGTAGGCCCCGCGCGCCACGCCCGCCGCGGCGAGCTCGCGCGTGGCCTCGAAGACCGGCAGCTTCTGGCGGCTCAGGGCGAGCGCCACCGGCCCGTCCGCCCGGTTCACGGCCACCCGCCAGGCCGCCACCGTCTCGTTGGCGTCGCCCGGCCGGATCACCCAGAGGTGGGGGATGGCCCGGAGCGCCGCCAGGTGCTCCACGGGCTCGTGCGTGGGGCCGTCCTCCCCGAGCCCGACCGAGTCGTGCGTCCAGACGTAGATCACGTGGAGCCGCCCCAGGGCCGCGAGCCGGACGCTGCCGCGCATGTAGTCGCTGAAGGTCAGGAAGGTGCCCACGAACGGGAGCACGCCACCGTGGTAGGCGAAGCCATTGGCGATCCCGCCCATGGCGTGCTCGCGGACACCGAAGCGGATGTTGCGACCGGCCGGCTCGGTGATGTCGAACTGCGGGGAATCCTTGATGTCGGTCAGGTTGCTCTCGGAGAGGTCCGCCGCGCCGCCGAACAGCTCCGGCAGCGCCGAGGCCACGGCCTGGATGGCCGCCGCGGACGCCTGCCGGGAGGCCTGTGCCTGGTCCGTCCCGAACACGGGAAGGGCCGCGTCCCAGCCGTCCGGGAGCCGGCGCGCCAGGCGGCGCTCCAGCTCGGCGGCATCTGCCGGGAAGGCCGCGCGGTAGGCGTCCAGCCGCTCGCGCCACGCGCGCACCAGCGACTCGCCGCGCGGGACCGCCTCGCGGAAGACGCGCAGCGCTTCCTCGGGCACGTAGAAGTGCCGGTCCGGGTCCCACCCGTACGCCTGCTTGGTGAGCCGCACCTCGTCCTCGCCCAGCGCCTGGCCGTGGGCCTTGGAGGAGTCCTGCCGGTGGGGCGACCCATAGCCGATGTGGGTGCGGACGGCGACGAGGCTGGGCCGGGGATCCTCGCGCGCCGCCGCGATCGCGGCCGCGATCGCCTCGATGTCGTTGCCGTCCTCCACGCGACGCGTGTCCCAGCCGTAGGCGTCGAAGCGGGCCAGCACGTCCTCGCTGAAGGCCCAGGAGGTGGGACCGTCGAGCTGCACGTGGTTGTCGTCGTAGAGCGCGACCAGCCGGCCCAGGCGCAGCCGGCCGGCCAGGCTAGCGGCCTCCGAGGCGATCCCCTCCTGGAGGTCGCCGTCACCGCAGATCGTGTACGTCCAGTGATCCACGACCTCGTGGCCGGGACGGTTGAACTCGGCCGCCAGGTGTCGCTCCGCGATGGCCATCCCGACGGCGTTCGAGAACCCCTGGCCGAGCGGCCCGGTGGTCGCCTCCACGCCCGGCGTCAGCCCGTACTCGGGGTGCCCCGGTGTGCGCGACCCGAGCTGCCGGAACCGCTTCAGCTCGTCGAGCGGCAGATCGTAGCCGGTGAGGTGGAGCAGCGAGTAGAGGAGCATGCTCCCGTGGCCGGCGGACAGGACGAACCGGTCGCGGTCCGGCCACGCTGGGTCCCGCGGAGCGTGGCGGAGGAAGCGGGTCCACAGGACGTAGGCCATGGGGGCGGCGCCCATCGGCATGCCGGGGTGGCCGCTGTTCGCGGCCTGGACGCCGTCCATGGACAGGGTGCGGATCGTGTCGATCGCGAGCTGGTCGACCCGGCCCGTCGAAACACTCATCTGAGGAAGACCCCCGATAGGCAGCGGCGGCGCGCCGTTGGCCGACCCGCCCGCTGCTGCGGCATTGGTCGCAGGTGTGTTGCTCCCTACTATAGCCGTGGACCTCTATGGGGCCGGACGTGCGCGCGTCCCGGTGCACGGCGGGCGCCTTGTGCGGCACATCGGCGGTCGGTACACTCGCCCAAACGGTCGCCCTCGACGCAGCGAACGGCGGGCGAGGCTTCTGCGGCTGATCGAAGGGACGACCGGGTCGCAGGGAGGGCCCGCATGCGCATCTACGAGGGGAGTCCCCGCCAGGACTTCGAGGAGGTGCTGCGCTCGATCGGCGCCGTGCTCGACCAGCGCGGGATGCGCGAGGTCTCGCTCGTGGAGATCCCGGACGGGTTCGTGGTCCAGGGGCTGGTCCTCGACCAGGTCGGGGCGACCCGTGGCGACGCGTACGGCCAGCAGCACAAGGAGACCCTGACCTTCGTGGACGACGACATCGCCCGGTTCATGGAGGAGGGGGTCGCCCGCCGTGAGCAGCCCACGCCGGTGCCGTCCTTCTCGGACGCGGGCCGGTACGAGTCGGCGCTCCGGGTGATCGGCCACTACATCGACCAGCAGCGTCCGCGCGACGTCTTCTTTTTCGAGCAGGAGGGCGCCTACGTGGTGCGCCTGCTGATGTCGAGCCAGGCCGGCGCACGGCACATGCTGATCGAGTTCACCCGCGACGACGTCGCCCAGCTGGTCGCGCAGGCGCCGGAGGGGCGACATGCGGCCCGTGCGGAGAATGCCGTTCCGGGCACGCCGCGGCAACCCTGAACCTGCTAGCGTGGGGCCACCCGCGCGGAAGGAGTACACGTGAAGGCCCTCAAGATCGTCGCGGTGGCGCTCGGCGTCACGCTCGCTGCCCTCATCATCATTCCGCTCCTGGTGCTGGCCGGGCTCTTCATCTGGCTCAAGCTCACCGAGGAAGCGGACGACGAGTCGCTGGAGCTGGAGCAGGAGCCGTCCTGACCAGCGCCGGCGCGTGACGCGCGCCGGACCGGTACCGCCGCCGGGATCCGGGGACCTGCCGCTCAGCGTCCTGGTCGACTTCGACGGAACCGTCGCCACCACGGACGTCACCGACGTCCTGCTGTCGCTGCACGCGACCGACGCATCCTGGCGCGCCCGCGACACCGACTACATCGCCGGACGGGCAGGATCGCGGACCCTGCTCGCCTGGGATGCCACGATCCTCGATCCGGACCCCGACCGCCTGCTGGCTACCGCGCGCTCGCAGCCACTCGATCCCGCCTTCGCCGCGACGGTCGACCTCGTGCGCCGGGCCGGTGGGGTGGTGGAAGTGGTGAGCGATGGGCTCGGCTTCTACGTGGAACCGCTCCTGGCCCGGACCGGGGCCGGCGATCTCCCCGTCGCAACCTCGTCCATGGACCTGGGCGCGGTGCCCTACCACATCGCGTTCCCGTACGGGCATCCTGACTGCCTGGTCTGCGGCACCTGCAAGCGCGCGCGGGTCCTGGCGCACCAGGAGGCCGGACGGTACGTGGTCTTCGTGGGCGATGGCGAGAGCGACCGCTACGCCGCGTGGCACGCGGACCTGGTGCTGGCCAAGGGGCGGCTCGCGGCGCTGTGCGAGGCCCAGGACTGGCCCTGTCGCACGTGGCGGGACTTTGCCGAGGTCGGCGCGCTGCTCGGGGCCGCCATCGCGGACGGGACCGTGCCCCGGACGGAGCGCGAGGTGCGACGGCGCCGGGACAGCGGCGGGCGTCGCGGCTTCATCTGCGGGCCCGAGGCGTGGGGGCCGGGCAGGACCGAGCCGGCGCCACCGGCCGGCTGACGGTCACATGGCGGACCAGGTGGGCGCCCGGGACCGGCCTGCTGCCCTTGCGGGTCTTCCGGACCTTCGGTAGCATTGGAAAAACCCCGGGAGGACGTCGACCCATGGCGAAGTATGTCTTTGTGACCGGAGGCGTGACCTCCTCGCTCGGCAAAGGCATCACCGCCGCCAGCATCGGGCGCCTGCTCAAGAGCCGCGGCCTGACGGTGTCGATCCTCAAGCTCGATCCCTACATCAACGTGGACCCGGGGACCATGTCCCCCTACCAGCACGGCGAGGTCTTCGTCACCGACGATGGTGCCGAGACCGACCTCGATCTGGGGCATTACGAGCGCTTCATCGACGAGAACCTGAGCCAGCTCAGCAACGTGACCACCGGCCGCATCTACCAGGCGGTCATCGCCAAGGAGCGGCGCGGGGACTACCTGGGCGGCACGGTCCAGGTCATCCCGCACATCACGAACGAGATCAAGGAGCGGATCCAGCGGGTGGCGCGCGACGGCCGCGCGGACGTGGTGATCGTGGAGGTCGGGGGCACGGTCGGCGACATCGAATCGCTGCCGTTCCTCGAGGCGATCCGCCAGATGCGCAACGACGTCGGCCGCTCCAACGTGCTGTACGTGCACGTCACCCTGCTGCCGGCCCTGGCGGCCACCGGCGAGCTCAAGACGAAGCCCACCCAGCACTCGGTGAAGGAGCTGCGGGGCATCGGGATCCAGCCGGACGTGATCGTCCTGCGTTCCGATTCGCTGGTTCCCGACGAGCTGCGTGACAAGATCGCCCTCTTCTGCGACGTGCCCGCGAGCGCCGTCATCCCGGCCACGACCGCGGACACCATCTACGAGGTGCCCCTGATGTTCGAGGCGGCAGGCCTGGGTGACCTGCTGGTCTCGCAGCTCGGCCTGGGGGAGCGCGTCCATCCGGCCGACCTCGTCGCCTGGCGCAGCCTGGTCGAGCGGATCAAGCGGCCCAAGCCGGAGCTCGAGGTCGCCCTGGTGGGCAAGTACATCGAGCTGCCCGACGCGTACCTGTCGGTGACGGAGGCGCTGCGCCACGCCGGATGGGCCCATGGGCGAACCATGCGGGTGCGCTGGGTCGACTCGGAGGAACTGACCCCTGCGACCGTGGACGACCGGCTGGCCGGCGTCGCGGGGGTGCTGGTGCCCGGGGGATTCGGACACCGCGGCATCGAGGGCAAGATCCTGGCGGCTCGGTACGCCCGGGAGCGGAAGGTGCCGTACCTGGGCCTCTGCCTGGGCCTCCAGTGCGCGGTGATCGAGTTCGCGCGCAACGTGCTGGGCCTGCGCGAGGCCAACTCGACCGAGTTCGACCTCTTCACCCCGGACCCCGTGATCGACTTCATGCCGGACCAGCGCGACCTGGAGGACAAGGGCGGGACGATGCGGCTGGGGCTCTACCCGGCGAGACTGACCCCCGGGACGAAGGCGGCCCGTGCCTACGGGACCGAGGTCATCTACGAGCGGCACCGGCACCGCTTCGAGGTGAACAACGCCTATCGCCAGGAGCTCGAACGGGCCGGCATGGTCCTCTCCGGACAGTCCCCCGACGGGCGCCTGGTGGAGATGGTCGAGCTGCGGGATCACCCGTGGTTCGTGGCCAGCCAGTTCCACCCCGAGTTCCGCAGCCGGCCGGACCGCCCGCACCCCATGTTCGACGGTTTCGTGGCGGCCTGCGTCGCCTCGGACGAGGCGGCTCGCGTGGACGCCGAGGAGGTCGCAACGGGGCTCGGCTGAGCCGCCGTTCGACCGGTGGTCGCCGACGGCACGCACCGCCGGCGACCACGGACCGCGCGCATCGGCGCGCGAGCAAGGAGACGCATGAAGCTCTTCATCGACACCGCGGATATCGACGAGATCCGGACCGTCGCGCGCTGGGGCGTGCTGGACGGCGTCACCACCAACCCGAGCCTCTTCGCCCGCACCAGCGGCATGACCTACGACGAGGTGCTCAAGGAGATCTGCCAGATCACCGACGGCCCCGTGAGCGCCGAGGTCGTGGCGGACGACCTGGAGGGAATGCTCCGCGAGGGCCGGCACTTCGCCGGGCTGGCCGACAACATCTACGTCAAGGTCCCCATGAGCGAGACCGGGCTCGAGGCCCTCTCTCATTTCCGGGCGGAGGGGATCAAGACCAACTGCACGCTGATCTTCACCGCCAACCAGGGGCTGCTGGCGGCCAAGGCGGGCGCGAACCTCCTCTCGCCCTTCGTGGGTCGCCTGGACGACATCAACCAGGACGGCATGATCGTGATCCGCGAGCTCGTCTCGATCGTCGAGATCCACGAGCTCGAGAGCGAGGTCCTCGCGGCCTCCATCCGCAACCCGCTGCACGTCACTCAGGCGGCGCTGGCCGGCTCGCACATCGCCACCCTGCCGTTCAAGGTGTTCCAGCAGATGATCGCGCACCCCCTGACCGACAAGGGGATCGCGCAGTTCCGCAGCGACTGGGACAAGGCCCGCAAGGCGCTCGAGCAGGCGCGTGACCAGGCCGCCGGAGCGCGCGCTGGGGCCTGACCCCGGGGAGCGACGCCTGCCCGCGCCGCTCCTGGTCCTCGGCGCGGCCGTCTCCGTCCAGGCCGGGGCGGGACTGGCCGTCCGCGTCATCGATCACGCCGGGCCGCTCGTCGCGGTCTGGATGCGCCTCGCCTTCGGCGCGGCGATGCTCGCGATTGCACGCCCTGCCTGGCGATCGCGGGTGGGGCCGGAGGCCTGGCGGGCGGCGCTCCTGTTCGGCGCGGTGCTGGCGGCCATGAACACCGCCTTCTACGAGGCGATCGGTCGCATCCCGCTCGGCGTGGCGGTCACCATCGAGTTCTGGGGCCCGCTGGCGGTGGCGGTACTCGCCTCGCGGCGGCTCCTGGACTTGCTCTGGGCGTTCCTGGCGGCCGCCGGGATCTTCATCCTGGCGGGCGGGCGGCTGGTCGCGGACGACGTGGTGGGCATCGCGTTCGCGCTGGCGGCGGGCGGCTTGTGGGCCGTCTACATCCTGCAGGGCACTCGCCTGGGGACCGCGTGGCCCGACGGCCGCGGCCTCGGCGCGGCCATGGTCGTCGGAGGCGTGCTGCTGGCCGTTCCGGCCGTGCTGTCGGGCGGATCAAGCCTGCTCGAGCCCTGGGTCCTGGGCGCGGGCCTGGTGGTGGCGCTCTGCAGCGCCGTGATCCCCTACACGCTGGAACTCGCCGCGCTGCGCCGACTCCGGCCGGGCGCGTATGGCGTGCTGACCAGCCTGGAGCCCGCGATCGCCGCCCTCGTCGGCCTGGTGTTCCTGGGGCAGGCGCTCGAACCGGCGGACGGGGTGGCGATCCTCTTCGTGGTGGTGGCCAGCGCGGGTGCCAGCCTGGAGGGCGTCCGCCAACGCCGAT
>JAKAHX010000186.1 GCA_021814735.1 Chloroflexota bacterium
TCGTCGAATCCCGCGCCCGCGGTGGGGAGATCCACCAGCACGCGCGGCAGGATGAGGTTGCGCCGCCACCACCCCACCCGCACCACCAGCTCGTCGCCGCTGCGGTGCAGCTTGACCTCCTCGCGCGACGTGAACGGCAACTCGAGCGCGAGGACGAAGGCTCCGTCCTCCCGGCTGACGCTGTACGGCCGGCCGCGGTAGTAGAAGCCGGCGGGATCCTCGTCGCCGAAGATCTCGGCACCCAGCTGCTGCAGCATGGGCACCCCCACCACCTCGTGCTCGAAGAACGGGGCGCGGCGGATGGGGATCGGCTCGAAATCGGCCTGGACCTCGGGCCAGTAGCGCGCCTGCACCTGGCGCCAGGCCTCGAAATACGGACCGGCATCGTCGGGAACCACCCGGTTGCAGACCACCAGGTCGGTCGGGTAGCCGTAGAGGTGGAAGTAGGTGAAGGCGCGCTGCGCCTCCTTGATCACCATCTTCTCGAGGTTGAGCACGAGCCGGATCGACGTGAGCTCAGGGTTCGCGAGCAGGTCGTGCATGTGCTCGAGGCGGCCGAAGAGCTCCTCGCCCGCGGTGTAGACGGCGTCGCCCGGCATCGGCATCCCGATGACGCGCCCCACGATGGGGTTGGTCACCTGGGCGATCTTGCGACTGATCGGATAGATCTTCTCGATCCACCACTTGCCCGCCTCCGGCAGGGAAAGGAGCCGGAGCGTCTCGCCGGTGGGAGCCGCATCCACCACGATGAGGTCGTACTGGCCCTTGTCGTGGTGCTCGGCGATCCAGAGCAGGCTGGCCAGTTCGTCCATGCCGGGGAGCACGCTCATCTCCTCGGCCATCACCTCGTCCAGGCCGCGCCACTGGAAAATCGAGGAGATGTATGCCTGGATCGTTCCCCAGTACTTCTCGATGTTGTGCGAGACCTCGGATTCCTGGCCCCACAGATTGGGGGCCACCGGGGTGGGCTCCGGGCCCAGCGGCGTGTCGAACGAGTCGGCCAGGCTATGCGCCGCGTCGGTGGAGAGGACGATGGTCCGGTAACCACGCGCGGCCGCCAGGAGCCCCGTCGCGGCGGCGACGCTGGTCTTCCCCACGCCGCCCTTGCCCGTGTAGACGATGATGCGCGCCATGCAGCCTCCAGTTGCGGAGGCGATCGTACCGCGGGCCGCCCGGACCGGCCTCAGGCGCTTTCGAGCGCCGATCCATGCGCCACCGGGGGCGGCGCGTCGTCGAGTGCCGCGTCCTCCACGCAGGCGGCGAAGACACCGAGCGCGGCCAGGTGCGCCAGGTCCCGGGGGCGCCGGACCGTCCAGGCCACCAGGTCCAGCCCCAGGGCACGGGCACGCTCAGCGCGTGCCGGGTCGATGGCCGTCCAGCGCGCGGCAATGCCGGTGCAGCCCAGGTCTCGCGCCAGGTCAAGCGTGCGCGCCTCCAGGTCGTCGGCGTTGAGCCAGCAGCGCCAGTCCGGCTCGAGTGCCCGGACGTGGGCCAGCACCCGCGGGTCGAACGACGAGATGGCGGCACGGTCCAGGACCGGTCCCCGCGCGTGCCGGAGCTGCACGACCGCCACGGCCGCCACGTCCTCCTTCAGCTCGACGTCCAGGAACGCCGTGCGCGGGACGCGGTCGAGGGCCTCGGCCAGGGTGGGCACGCCGAGCGCGGCCAGCGTGGCTGGATCGAGGTCGTCGGCACGGTCCGGCTGGCCCTGGACGCGCGCCAGCGTCGCGTCGTGCAGCACGATCGGCGTGCCGTCCCGAGCGGAGCGCACGTCGAACTCGAGGCCGTCGCAGCTCTCGAGGGCCAGCGCGGCGTCGAAGGCTGCCAACGTGTTCTCCGGCGCGTGGCGGTGATCGCCCCGGTGCGCCAGCCGCAGCGGTGCTGCCATGGCCGCAGTCTCGCACCGGGTCCCACGCGCGACAACCGCGCCGCGGGCACCCCGGCACGGCCGGCGATCGCGGCCGCGACGCCCGGGCCACCTCGCTGCCGCCGCGTGCACCACCTCGGCACCCCGCGTGCGCCACGACCGCCGCGACCGTCCGACGCGCGCGCCACGACCGTCCGTCCCGCCTGCCCGTTCGGGTAGCGCGCTTCGGAACCTACGGCTCTTGGGCGGCGCGCGTCCGGAGGCGAACCTGTGAGCGTCCCAGCATTCCCCTGCTGGACGGGCGCGCAAAGAGGCCGAGGAGCCGCAGCCGAGAGGCTATCGACACCTCGGCCTCGTTGCGTGCTCAGCGCCCGGACCAGAAGCGGATGCCGTCCAGCACCCCCGCGGCGAACGTCAGTGGCGAGCGGTACACGTCGCCGCCGACAACCGCATCGAGCTCGGGAAGCGCGTTGGCCACGAGCGTGCCGCGGAAGCCGGACGCGAGCAGGTCTGCGTCGTTGCCGGAATCGCCGAAGACCAGCACGTCGCGCGCCGGCATGGACCAGGCCTCCGCCAGGAAGCGCGCGGCCGGCCCCTTGCCTGCGCCGGGCGGGATCACGTCGAGGAAACGGCCCGCGCTGTAGACCAGCGTGGCGGCGATCCCGTGTCGGGCGAGGGCCTGCCGGATCGACGCCAGGTCCCGCGCCTCCAGCTGCAGCGCGTCGTAGCTCGCCTTGCGGCGGGTCTGGTGCACCGGGTCCTGGGCCTCCAGCCCGGGGTACCCGGCCAGCGCCAGGCGCACCCGATCGGCGCTCCAGTCGCCGAACCGCTCGAGCCAGCCCGGCCACGGCCGCCAGCCAGACGCCCCGCCCGGGCCGGCCACGTGGATCTCGGTGCCGACATCGGTGATGACGGCGTCCGGTTCCGGCAGACGCCCGGCCGCGACCAGCTCGCGCACGGCCGCGGCGCTGCGGCCGGAGGCGTAGACCAGTCGCAGCCGCTCCCGGCGACCACCGAGCCACTCGCGGAACGCGGCGAGCGCCCCGTCGTCGCCCAGCAGCGTCCCGTCGAGGTCCGTCGCGATCATCCATCGCCGCCCGGTCGCGACCGGGGCGGGAGCGGGGCGCGCGCTCACCCGGCGAGATCCATCCGCCGCGCGGCTCGGGCGTCGCCGTGGTGCCGCCCCGCCGCCCGGATCAGCCGATCGACTTCCGCGGCGATCGCGCTCCAGGTGAACATGGTCCGGACGCGGCGCGCACCGGACCGCGCCAGGCGCTGCGCGATCCGCGGATAGCGCAGGACCGTCGCGATCGCCAGGCCGAAGGCCGGCGGATCGAGGGGATCCGCGTAGATCGCCTGCGTGCCGTAGGTGACCATCTCCCAGAGCCCGCCGGCCGTGGTGACCACCGCCGGCGTCCCGCAGGCCATCGCCTCCACGGCCGTCATCCCGAACGGCTCGTACCGGCTGCTCAGCGCGAAGACGTCGGCCATGCGGTACGTGTCCGCCAGCGCGTCGTCGGGCACGTAGTCGTGCACGTCCACGCGGTCGGCGATCCCGAGCTGCGCTGCCAGGGCTCGCAGGTCGTCCACCTGCCGCGCCTCGCCCGGGGTCGGGCTGGTCGACCCGACGGCCAGGAGCAGCCGCGCGTCGGGCACACGCCGGAGAACGGCCGGCATGGCCCGCAGGAGCAGGTCGTAGCCCTTGTTGGCCGCGACCCGCCCGAGCGCCAGCACCAGCGGGCCCTCGATGCCCGCCTCGCGCCGGAGCTCGGCGCGCCTCCGCGGGGAGACCGGGAAGAAGCGCAACGCGTCGTACCCCGCGGGCACCACCGCGATCCGGCGGGAATCCACGCGGTAGGGATCGGCCTCGAGCAGCGCGCGCTGCTGGGGGCTGGTGGCGATCACCGCGTCCGCGGCGTGGCAGATCGACCGCTCCTCCCGGATGCGGCGCGCGAAGTTGTACTGCCGGTCCAGGTCGGCAGGATCGCCCTCCATGCTGTCGCGCTTCCACGCGCCGAGCGAGTGCGGCGTGTGGAGGTGCGGCACGTCGAGGAGCCGGGCCAGCGCGGTGCCGGCGAGGCCGGCGTCCCAGTAGTGGCTGTCGATCGCCGCGTAGGCGAGACCATGGCGCCGGATGAAGGCGTGTGCGGCGGAGACCCACGCCGGGACCACCTCGCACATCCACTCCTTGCGGATGAGGTGCGGCCCTCCCGCCGGGATGCGGACGATGCGCGCGCCATCGCCCAGCGGTTCGACCGCCGGCTGGTCCTCGAAGCGGCGCGTGAAGATGTCAACGAGGTATCCCGTCTGCGCGAGGCGCCGCGAGAGTTCCAGGACGTAGACGACCTGGCCGCCGGTGTCGGGGCGACCAAGCTCGGGGTGCCCGGACACATAGCCGTGCAGGGACAGCATCATGATCCGGGAGGTGCCATCTGTCGGCATGGCCATCCTTTCCCGCTGCGCGGACGCTCCCGCAGCGTGATTCCAGCGACAGTGGCACGAATAGTAACCTTATGGAAATCATCTGTCGACCCGGAGGGACCCGACCATCGACCAGGGACGCCCGCGGCTGCACCTGACGCCACCGACCGGCTGGATGAACGACCCGAACGGGCTCGCCTTCCATGACGGCCGCTTCCACGCCTTCTACCAGCACCAGCCCGACGGCCCGCGCTGGGGCCGCATGCACTGGGGCCATGCCACCAGCCGCGACCTGGTCAGCTGGGAGCACCTGCCGATCGCCCTGTCGCCCGACGACGGCGGGCCCGACGCCGACGGTTGCTGGTCGGGCTGCCTGGTGGAGGACGGCGG
>JAKAHX010000187.1 GCA_021814735.1 Chloroflexota bacterium
GGAACTGCGGGTTCTTGGGTCGCCAGTCGTCCTCGGCCATGCGGGCGACGCGCTCGGCCGAGAACGAATCGGTGAGGATGCCCGACTGCATGGGGCTGTACACGATGACGCCGGTCCCGTGCGCGTGGGCCCACGGAATGACATCCGCACCGGAGTCCCGGCGGATCATCGAGAATGGGGGCTGGAGCGAATCGACGTGGCGCACGGCCTCGGCGCGATCCAGCAGCGCCACGTCGAAGTTGCACACTCCCGCCGCGCGGACCTTTCCCTCGTCCACGAGGCGCGCAATCTCGCCCCACGACTGCTCGATCGGGGTGCCGGTCCGGTCAGGCCAATGGAACTGGTACAGGTCGATCCGCTCGACGCCCAGGCGGCGGAGCGATGCCTCGACCTCGGCGCGGATGGAGGCCGGCTGGAGGTTCCGCTGCGGTTCCTCGAAGGGCCGGGCCGGGTCCGGGATCATGCCCCCCTTGGTGAAGACGAGCGGCCGGTCGCTGGCGGGGATCCTGCGCAGGGCCTCGCCCACCACCGTCTCGGAGTGTCCCAGCCCGTAGATCGCCGCCGTGTCGATCCAGTTCACGCCGGCGTCCACCGCGTGCAGGATCGATCGCACCGACGCCTCGTCATCCTGCGGGCCCCAGCCGTAGGCCCACCCGCCGCCTCCGATGGCCCACGCACCGAACCCGACGGTGGTGATCTCCAGGTCGCTCGATCCGAGCCGGCGCAGCTTCAGCGTCATTCGTGACGCCTCCTCTCGTCAGGGTCGTGGGATCTCAGGGCACCAGCACGAAGGCCCCCCGGACGTCGCCGGCGCGCAGCCGTTCCAGTGCCACGTTGGCCTCCGAGAGGGGCAGCTCCTCGTGCGCGGTCCGGATCGGGATACGGGCTGCCAGGTCCAGGAACTCCGCCGCGTCCCGGTGCGTGAAGTTGGCCACGCTGCGGATCGACCGCTCCCACCAGAGGGCCTCGTAGGAGAACTCGGGCACCCGGTCGAGATGGATCGCGTTGATGGCCACCGTGCCACCCCGTTCGAGCGCCCGCAGCGCGGCGACGACCACGTCACCGGCGGGCGCGAACGTCACCGCCGCGTGCAGCGGGACGGGGGGCGCGGTGTCGTAGCCACCCGCCCAGGTGGCGCCCAGCTCGCGGGCCCGGCGCTGCTCCGCCTCCGAGCGCGTGCAGACGTAGACGTCGCAGCCCCAGTACGTCGCGACCTGGATCGCCAGGGACGCCGAGGCACCGAAGCCATACAGGCCGAGCCGGCCGCCGGGCTGGATCCCGGACACCTTCAGCGCCCGATACCCGATGACGCCGCCGCACAGGAGCGGCGCCGCGTCCAGGTCCCCGAACGACCCAGGGAGCCGGAGCGCCGCGTCGGCGCGCACCGTCATGTGCTCGGCGTAGCCGCCGTCACGGTCCCAGCCCGTGAACGTGGCCGCCTCGCACAGGTTCTCTCGCCCCGATCGGCAGAACTCGCAGTGCCCGCAGGAGCCGCCGAACCAGCCCACGCCAGCTCGCTCGCCCGGCCGCCAGCCCTCGACGCCGGGCCCGATCGATTCGACGACGCCGACGACCTGGTGGCCGGGAACGATCGGCAGGCGCCGGGGCGGGACGTCCCCCTCCGCGATCTGGAGGTCGGTCCGGCAGACGCCGCAGGCATGCACCCGCAGGAGCAGCTCGCCCGGGCCCGGCTCCGGGTCGGCAAGCTCGACGGCCCGCAGCGGGTGCGTGGCGATAGGGGCCGGCTGCTCGACGGCCATGGCACGCATCACGTGCCGACTATCCCGCGCTTCTCGTTCCTCCGCAACCACCACCTGGGGCCATGGACCACGGCGCGGCCCGGACGCGCTCGCGGCTCGGCGGACGCACGGGGCGGGCCGAACGGGCCTGTACCCCGATGTAACAGACGCGCATACTCCGGGGCCAGAACCTGCACGTCACGACGTGTCGCCGTCCCGCGTTCGGTGCCCAAGGGCTGGGAGGATCACGCCAGGTGACCATCGATCGACGGTTCCTGAACTGGGGCATCTTCTTCGTCGCGCTGGGCGGCGTGCCCCTGCTCGTCCGGCAGGGGATCGTCAGCAGCGCCACGGCCAGCGAGGCATGGCGGCTCTGGCCCCTCATCATCGTGGGGATCGGCATCGGGATCCTGCTGCGACGGACCCCGGCCGCGTTCGCAGGCGGGTTCGTCGTCGCGGCCACCTTCGGTCTCGTCTTCGGCGGTCTGCTCGCCACCGGGCCCACGATCAGCGGCATCGCCGGGTGCGGGAACCCGAACGCTGGTGTCGGCACCGCCACCAGCCAGGCGTCCGGCGTCCTCAACGGATCGGCGAGCGCGAACATCCAGATGAACTGCGGTGTGCTGGACATCGGCACGCAGCCGGGGAACGCCTGGACGTTTCGCGGCACGGATCCGCAGGGCGCCGCCGCCACCGTCTCCCAGGGGCCGTCCACGCTGAACATCTCCGCGCCCGCGACCTCGACGGCGTTCTGGGATGCGGCCGGCACGCACAACCGGTCGTGGCAGGTCACGCTGCCCACCGACCCATCGATGGACCTCTCGGTCGGGATCAATGCCGGGTCGGCGACGATCGTCCTCGCGGGCGCGCACCTGGCACGCGTCGACGCCGAGGTGAACGCGGCAGACGCGCGCATCGACCTCTCCTCCGCCCAGGTCGGGGACCTCCACGTCAGCGTCAACGCCGGCTCCGGCCGCGTGGCGCTCCCGGCCTCCGGCAGCTCGAGCGGATCGCTCGCCGTCAATGCCGGGTCGCTCGACCTCTGCCTCGCGCCGGGCAGCGCGATCCGGATCCGCGTCACCGGCGCGCTCTCCTCCACCGATTTCTCGTCCCAGGGACTGCTGCACCAGGGCGACACCTGGATCAGCCCGGGCTTCGGGAGCGCGGCGGACATCGTGGATCTCCGGCTCGACGCGAACCTCGCGTCGGTGAACCTCAATCCCGCGGGGGGGTGTCAATGAACGATCGCCTGTACCGGTCCTCGACGGACCGGGTCTTCACCGGCCTGTGCGGAGGCCTGGCCGAACACTTCGACCTGGATCCGTCGCTGGTCCGGCTCGCCTGGGTGCTCCTCGGCATCCTCACCGGCATCTTCCCGCTGCTCGTGGTCTACGTCGTGATGGCCCTGGTGGTGCCCGAGGAGCCGCCGGCGGGCGCTCCCGGTTCGTGGCCGGGTTGGAGCGGCCCGCTCTGGGGGCCGGGCGCTCCGGCCGCGCCGGGAAGCGGCGAGGCCCCGGGCACGCCCACGGCTCCAGGCACCGGTCCGGCGGGCGAAGGCGGCACTCCCCCGCCGACCGGCGGAGAGGGCTCCGCGGGCAGCGGGCCCGGGGGCGAGCAACCGGCGGGGGCGTGGGGACCGTGGGGACCGCCACCGCCCGTCGGTTCCGACTGGCGCACGGTGCGCGCGTATGCCCGGGCTCAGCGGAGGGCGCAGCGTGCCTACTGGCGCCAGCAGCGCTGGGGCGGGGATGTCAGCACCGCCGGGCTGATCTTCGGGGTGATCCTGGTGGTCGTGGGCGGGCTCTTCCTCTTGCAGCAGACCGTGCCCGGGTTCAACGCCGACCTGTTCTGGCCGGTGGCGCTGATCGTCCTCGGCGCGCTGCTCCTGGCGGGGGCGTTCCGCCGCTGACGCCGACCCCGGCGGACGCGCGCTGCCCTCAGAGCCGCACGATCACGCCCTCGTCGGGCCCAAGGCGCAGCGGCCCCATGCCGACCGCGCGCGAGGCCCGCTCCGGGTCGGTCGAGAGCTCCAGGTGGCCTCGCGGCGGCAGGCCGAGTTCGGGACCATCGAGCCGGACCGGTTCGGGACGGAAGTTGAGGGCCACCAGGAGACGCTCGTCGCCGGCCTCGCGCACGAACGCAAAGAGGCCGGGGGTGTGGCTCACCGATTCGTAGCTCCCCCATCGGAGTGCGGGCGAGCCCCGGCGATACCAGATCAGCCGTCGGTAGAGCGAGAAGATGGACGCAGGATCCGTCCGCTGGGCCGCGACGTTGACCGAGCGCGCCCCCGACCCGACGGGCAGCCACGGATCTCCGCTGGTGAACCCGGCGCCCGGCCCCCCGTCCCACTGCATCGGCGTCCGCTCCGGGTCCCGACCGTGGACGTCCACCACCCGCTCCGGCGGCACCTCCCCGTCCGTCTGCCCGATCTCCTCGCCGTAGTAGAGAAACGGCGTGCCGTGCAGGGTGAGCAGCATCATGGCCGCGACCCGCGCCCGTCCCTCGCCGGACCCCCCGCCGTCGTCGTAACGGGAACGCGCCCGCGGGTTGTCGTGGTTCGACAGGGTATAGACGGGCCAGGCACCCTTCGGGAGCACCGACTGGTATCGCTCCACGGAGGCACGGAACGCCTCCGCGCTCCATGGCTGCACCAGGAAGGCGAAGTTGAACGCAAGGTGCAGCTCGTCCAGTGCATCGCCGAAGTACCGCACCAGCCGCGCGGGATCGTAGATGCCGACCTCCCCCACGACCATCCGGTCGTCGTACCGATCGAGCAGGCGACGGAACTCCCGCAGGATGGCGTGGACCTCGGGCCAGTCCTCGTCCCGGCGAGCGCCGGAGGGGAACCCGCCGGGCGGCTCGGGCGGGTTGTCGCGGAGCTCGGGGTCACGGGCCATCTTGTGGGCGACGTCGATCCGGAACCCGTCCACGCCCC
>JAKAHX010000188.1 GCA_021814735.1 Chloroflexota bacterium
GGATCGAGAAGGCCGCGGTCGTGGTGGATGCCCTGCTCGGCACCGGCATCCGCGGCGAGCTGCGCGAGCCGATCCGAAGCGCGGTCGATCTCGTCCGGCGCGCCCGCGCGGCCGGCGTGCCGGTGCTCGCGGTGGACACGCCCACCGCCCTCGACCTGACCAGCGGTGACCCGTCGGATCCGGTGGTGAAGGCGGACGTGACCGTCACGTTCCACCGACCGAAGGTGGGACTCCAGACCAGGAACGGCCGCGCGCTGGCGGGGCGGGTGCTCGTCGCGCCGATCGGGATCCCCGCGGACGCCGACCGTGCCTGACGCCCCCCTGGCCGATCCGACGACGCCCACCGTGCCGGATGCCGCCGTGCCGGATGCCACCGTGGGCGAGCCTGCCGCGCCCGACCGGGATGCAGAGGGGGAGCCGATGCCCATCACCCACGGGACCGGGACCCGGGAGGCCGACGGCGCCGCGGTCCACGTCCGAGCGCATCGCGTGCGCGACCGTGACGTGGTGCTCCTGGCCGCGCTCTGCGTCGCGGTGGTCCTCGGGCTCCAGCTGCTTGGCATCGTGTTCCCGCCGTTCGCGGATGCCATCGGCCGGCCGCCGACGGTGATCGCGGCGCTGATCGTCGTGACCCTGGTGGTCCTGGGTCGCGCGCTTTGCGCGTCGGTCCGGCGCGGATGAGCCCCGTGTCGGTGCCGTGGACACGGATGTGGGGCCCCCGGGCGAGCGCGGCACGGCCGCGAGTCGCGCGGACGCGGGCGTTCCGAGTGCGCACGGCGCAGGCATCCATGGCCGCGGTCCGGGCTCGATCGCCGCGCCCTCGGTTGCGCCGGCCCACGCCCGCCCGTACCATCGGCGGCGTGGGACAGTCCCCCCGTCCGCCGGCGACGACGGCGACGTCGTGCGCCACCCCGGTGCTCATCGACCGCACAGGAGCCTGCTAGATCGTGGCTGTCGGATCGTCCAACTCGTTCGACCTCGTGGTGCTGGGCGGCGGGACCGGCGGGTACACGGCCGCCTTCCGGGCCGCCCAGATGGGGCTCCGCACGGCGCTGGTGGAGGAGGCCCGCATCGGCGGCACCTGCCTGCACTGGGGCTGCATCCCCACCAAGGCGATGCTCGAGTCCGCCGACCTCTATGCCCGGGTGCGGGATGCGGCCACCTACGGCCTGCGCGTCGGAGAGACCGGCGTGGACATGACGGTCATCGCGCGGCGCCGCACGCAGATCGTGGACCGGCTCACCAAGGGGCTGATGAGCCTGGTCAGGAAGAACCAGGTGGAGTTCGTGCACGGGCACGGCGTCCTGGAGGGCCCCACCCGGGTGCGGGTCGCGCTGTCCGACGAGGTCGGGACGCCGGGCTCGGGAGGCGAGCGGCTGCTGGACGCCACGGACGTGATCCTCGCCACTGGCAGCCGGGTCAGGAGCCTCCCCGGCCTGGAGCCGGACGGCACGCGGATCATCACCAGCGACGACGTGCTGCGCAGCGACACCTTGCCGGCAAGCCTCATCGTGGTGGGCGCGGGCGCCGTCGGGGTCGAGTTCGCCTCCTTCTACCGGGACATGGGGGTGGAGGTCACCCTGCTCGAGTACCTGCCCTCGGTGGTGCCGCTGGAGGATGCCGAGGTGGGCCGCGTGCTGGAACGCGCGTTTCGCCGGCGTGGGATCGCCGTGATGACGAACGCCCGCTTCGATCCGGCCGCGGTGGTCGCCGACCAGGATGGCGTGCGCGTGAGCGCCGGCCCGGAGGGCAAGGAGCCGCAGGAGCTCCGTGCCGACCAGCTGCTGATCGCCACCGGCCGGGCCGCCAACGTCGAGGGGATCGGGCTCGAGACGACGCGGGCGCAGGTCGAGCGCGGTCTGGTCAAGGTCGACGGGCGGATGCGCACGGACAACCCGCACCTGTACGCCATCGGGGACCTCGTCGGTGGTCTGCTCCTCGCCCACGTCGCGGCGCACGAGGGGATCACCGCGGTGGAGACCATCTGCGGGCTCGATCCGGATCCCATCGACTACGCGGCCATGCCGCGCGCGACCTACTGCCGGCCGCAGATCGCGTCCATCGGCAGGACCGAACAGGAGCTCCAGCGGGACGGTGTCCCGTACAAGGTGGGCTCGTTCCCCTGGACCGCCAACGCCAAGGCGCTCATCGGTGGGGAGCACGACGGGTTCGCCAAGGTCCTCGCCCACGCCGAGACGGACCGCGTGCTCGGGGTCCACCTGGTGGGTCCGCATGTCACCGACCTGATTGCCGAACCGAGCGTGGGCATGCTGCTCGAGACGACCGCGTGGGAGCTCGGTGCCGCCGTGCACCCACACCCCACGCTTTCCGAGGCGCTCGGCGAGGCCGCGATGGCGGTCGCCGGGCGGTCGATCAACTTCTAGGGGTTCCCGCAGGGAGGACCGCCGTGGCCGAGGCGTCGATCGGACCCAGCGAGCTGGCCGCAGCGTACGGCCTTCGCGACGACGACCTCCTGGAGATGTACCGCCTGGTGGCGCTGTCGCGCGCCATCGACGAGCGGATGTGGGTCCTCAACCGATCCGGACGGGCCGCGTTCGTGATCAGCGGCCAGGGCCACGAGGGCGCCGAGGTCGGGCTCGCCTGGACCCTCCGGCGGGGGTTCGACTGGCTCGTCCCGTACTACCGGTCCATCGCCGCCGTGCTGACGTTCGGGATGACGCCGCGCGACATCATGATGGCGCAGCTGGCGCGGGCCGCCGATCCGTCGTCGGGCGGTCGCCAGATGCCCGGCCACTACGGGTCGGCCGAGCACAACATCCTCTCCACCAGTTCTCCCGTGGCCACCCAGGTGCTGCACGCGGTGGGGATCGCGCTTGCCGCGAAGATCCGGCGAACCGGCCAGGTGGCCATGACCGAGCTGGGGGAGGGATCCAGTAACCAGGGCGACTTCCACGAGGGGCTGAACTTCGCCGGGATCCATCGCCTGCCGGTCGTCTTCGTGGTCGAGAACAACGGGTACGCCATCAGCGTGCCGCTGGCGATGCAGAGCCCCATCGAGAACCTGGCCGACCGGGCGGCGGCCTACGGGTTCCCCGGCGTGGTGGTGGATGGCAGCGACGTGCTCGCCTGCTACCGGGCGGGCCGGGACGCGATCGAGCGCGCCCGCGGCGGCGAGGGCCCCACGCTGATCGAGGCGAAGGTGATGCGCCTGACCGCCCACTCCTCGGACGACCAGCAGACGAAGTACCGCTCCCCCGAGGAGCTGGAGGCGGAGCGGCGGCGAGACCCGCTGCCCCGGTTCCGCGAGCAGCTGCGCGAGGCCGGCGTCCTGGACGAGGCACGCGATGCCGCGATCACCGCGGAGGTGCGCGATGCCGTCGACGACGCCACCGACTGGGCGGAGCGCCAGCCGTTGCCCGATCCGGTCACCGCGCTGCGCCACGTCTACGCCGAGCCGGAGGTGGCGGCGTCCAGTGCCGGCGGGGACAGCACTTCGCCTGCTCGACGTGCCGGCACCCCGGAAGGGGGCGCGTGATGGCGGTCAGGACCTTCATCGAGGCGATCCGCGGAACGCTCGCCGCGGAGATGCGGCGCGACGCGTCCGTGATCGTCCTGGGCGAGGACGTGGGACGCAAGGGGGGCGTCTTCCTCGCCACGGACGGGCTCTTCGCCGAGTTCGGACCTGAGCGGGTGATCGACACGCCGCTCACGGAGTCGCTCATCGTGGGCGCCTCGATCGGGGCCGCCGTCAACGGGCTGCGGCCGGTGCCGGAGATCCAGTTCGCCGACTTCATCCTGCCGGCCTTCAACCAGATCGTGAGCGAGGCCGCCCGCATGCGGTACCGCTCGAATGGCTCGTATGGATGCCCGATCACGATCCGGGCCCCGTTCGGGGGCGGGGTGCATGGCGCCCTGTACCACAGCCAGTCGGTGGAGGCGTTCTTCACGCACGTCCCCGGGCTCAAGGTGGTGGTGCCCTCCACGCCGTACGACGCCGCCGGTCTGCTGCGGAGCGCGATCCGGGACCCGGACCCGGTCCTCTTCTTCGAGCACAAGAAGATGTACCGCTCGGTGCGCGGCGAGGTCCCCGACGGCGACTACACGGTGCCCATCGGTCGCGCGCAGGTGACGCGCCCCGGCACGCAGATCACGGTGGTCGCGTACGGGTTGATGGCCCATTACGCGCTGGAGGCGGCCGAGCTCGTCGAACGGGAGGGGATCAGCGTCGAGGTGATCGACCTGCGCACGCTGCGCCCACTCGACCTGGACACGCTCCTCTCCAGCGTGCGCCGGACCGGCAAGTGCGTCGTGGTCTACGAGGACAACAAGTTCGGGGGTTACGGTGCCGAGATCTCGGCGACGGTCGCGGAGGAGGCATTCGACTTCCTGGACGGGCCGATCCTCCGGGTGGCCGGTCCGGACGTGCCGGCGGTGCCCTACGCGCAGCCGCTGGAGGACTGGTTCATGGTGAACCCGGACCGCATCGCCGCCGGGATCCGCGAGCTGGCTGCCTACTGACCACGGGACGGCGGGCTGCTGCTTCGTCGCGGGATACGCGCCCCGGCGACGCCCCGGCTGCCGTCCCCGGCCGCCGCCCGACCACCCAGTCGCCGCTCGCCCGCTGCCCCCGGCCGCCACGCGGCCAGCTCGGCCGGTGGTCGACCCCGCCTCCGGCCGCTGCGCCCGGCCGCCACGCGGTCA
>JAKAHX010000189.1 GCA_021814735.1 Chloroflexota bacterium
CCGCTCGATCCGGCGGTGCTGGGGGCCGCACTCCAGCGGACGGTCCGCCTCGTCGGGCCGGCCCAGCCGCCCCCCGACGTGGTCCGCCGCACGATCACCCTGGGGGAGCGCGCGGAGGCGATCCGTGCCGCCATCCGGCGGGCGCCGGTGCTGGTCCTGCAGGACCTGCTCGCCGGGACCCGGGACCGGGTCCTCGCCGCGATCACCTTCCTGGCCATGCTGGAGCTCGTGAAACGACGCGAGATCGCGGTCGAGCAGGACCGTCCGTGGGGCCCGATCCGGTGCAGGGCGCTGGAGCCGGCTGGCGGTCGGGACGGGACGGATCAGCCACCCATCGACGAGTCGCTGGAGGACTTCGCGTGACCACGGTGGACGAGACGTCGGCCGAGCAGCCTCGTCACCCGGGCCCGCTGCCCCGGTCGACCGATGGCGGGGCTCTGCCGGCGGCCCCCGCCGATGCCGACAGGCCGCCGGCAGAAGACGCAGTCGCCGCCGGTGGGCCGGACGTCGAGGTCCCGGAGGCTCCTGTCGGCGAACTCGGCGTGACGCAGCTGGAAGCGCTCCTGTTCGTCGCGGAGCGGCCGCTCGCACGCCGGGAGATCGCGAGCCTGGCGGGCGTCGACCTGGCCACCGTGAACGCGCGGCTGGGCGACCTGGAGGTGGAGCTGGCCCATCGGGGCATCCGGCTGCTCGCCGCAGGCGACCGGGTGGCCCTGGCCACGGCACCCGAGGCCGGCGGGCTGATCGCGCGGTACGTCGGCACGGAAGGCGTCCGTCTCACCCCGGCCGCGCTGGAGACACTGGCCATCGTCGCGTACCGGCAGCCGGTGACCCGCGCCGTCATCGAGCGGATCCGGGGCGTGGACTCGGACTACGTGGTGCGCTCGCTGCTCCACCGGCGGCTGATCGTGGAACAGGGTCGCTCGAACGCGCCCGGACGGCCGATCCTGTACGGGACGAGCTTCGAGTTCCTCGAGCGCTTCGGGCTGACCTCGCTCGACGAGCTGCCCGCCCTGGACGCCGAGATCGCCGCCCGGCTGGCAGAGGCCGGCGACGAGACGTCGACCGAAGCGGCACCCGTCGCCGACCGCGGCGACGGAGCCTGACCGATGCCGGGCGTCCGCCTGCAGAAGGCCCTGGCCGATGCCGGTGTCGCGTCGCGACGCGCCGCGGAATCGATGATCGCCGCCGGCAGGGTCACGGTAGACGGGGCCTCCGCGGGACCCGGGACGGTGGTGGACCCGGAGCGGCAGTCGATCGAGGTCGACGGCCAGCCGCTCCCGGCACGCGCGCGCCCCGTCTACCTCGCCCTCCACAAGCCGCGGGGCGTGACCAGCACGGTGGCCGACCGGCACGCGGCGAGCACCGTGGTCGACCTGCTGCCGCCCGACGTGGTGACCGCCGCCCGCCGGCTCTACCCGGTGGGACGCCTCGATCGCGACTCCGAGGGGCTCCTGCTCATGACGAACGACGGTGACTGGTCGCAGCGGGTGCTGCATCCCTCCCACGGCGTGGACCGCGAGTACGCGGTCGGGCTGCGGGAGCCGCTGCGGGCTGAACAGGCGTGGGCCCTGCTCGACGGGATCGATCTCGAGGAGGGGCGGGCCATGCTCGCCGCCCTGCGCCCGGCCACGCGGACCGAGACCGCGGCGCTGCTGGAGGTGCTGGGTGCCGACGCACCATCGGACCTGTCCTGGTATCGGGCCACCCTCCGCCAGGGCTGGAAGCGCCAGGTCCGGCGCATGTTCGCCGCGGTGGAGGCGCCGGTGGCGAGGCTCGTCCGCGTCCGCATCGGCACGGTGCGGTTGGGGGGGCTTCGTCCCGGCCAGGTCCGGCGTCTCGCGCCGGCCGAGGCGGCGCGCCTCGTCGCGGCCACCTCGCTGTCCCGGCCGCGCCGTCCCGCCTCGGGTCACGGAGGGCGTGGAGGCCGCGGGGCCGTGGAGGGCGCGGGGGCCGCGGCGCCGGACTACGCTGTGCGGCGTCGGTAGCGACGCCGGGTGGCACACGGGCCGGGGAGGGCAGGGGAGATCGCGGGGGACACGCATGGCGCCCCGGTGGTGGCGCTGGACGGACCGGGATCGAGCGGCAAGAGCACGGTGGGTGCGATGGCCGCGGCCCGGCTCGGTTTCCGGTTCTGCGACACCGGGCTCTTCTACCGTGCCGCGACCTGGCTCGCGCTGGAGCGCGGCGTGCCCCTCGGCGACGGGCCCGCGCTGGCGGCCCTGGTCCCCGAGCTGCGCCTGGAGGCGGACGACGCGGGAGGCTACACGCGGGTGCTCGCTGCCGGACGGGAGATCACCAGCCTGGTGCACGTCCCCGAGATCGACCGGGCGGTGAGCGAGGTGTCCCGGCAGCCGGAGCTGCGGACCGCGCTGCTGCCGCGACAGCGCGAGCTGGCAGCGGGGGGCGGGATCGTCGTGGCGGGGCGCGACATCGGCACCGTGGTGCTGCCGGACGCGGACCTCAAGATCTACCTCGACGCGTCGCTGGCCGAGCGCGCCCGCCGGCGGGGCCTGGAGCGCGGGATCCCGGCGCACGACCGCGACGGCGCGGCCGCGCGGCGCACGCTCGACGAGCTGCGCGCGCGTGACGCCACGGACAGCGGCCGCGAGACCGCGCCGCTGCGCGTGGCACCGGACGCGGTGGTGATCCGCACCGATGGCTTCACCCTGGAGGAGGCCGTGGACGCCGTGGTGACCGTGATCCGGGGCCTGCCCCGGGCCGCGAGACGCGCGGTCCGGGGCCACCGGGGATCGTCCGTGCCACAATGACGGTCCCATGGGCAAGGTCCGAGACGTCGTCATCACGCGCCGCACCGGCTTCTGCTACGGCGTGCGGGAGGCCATCGACTACGCCAAGACGGCCGCCGCGGAGGGGAAGCCGACCCACACGCTGGGCCAGGTGGTGCACAACGAGGGCGTGATCGAGCAGCTCCAGGCCCAGGGGATCCGGACGGTGGCCACCCTCGACGACGTGCGCGAGGGTGCGGCGGTGGTGATCCGCGCGCACGGGGTGACGCCCGAGGTCATGGAACGGGCCAGGTCACGGGGCCTGGAGGTGATCGACGGTACCTGCACCTGGGTGATCCAGGAGCAGCGCGCGCTGGCCCGGCTGGTGGACGAGGGGTACACGATCGTGCTGCTCGGGACCCCGAAGCACCCCGAGGTCGTGGGCCTGCTCGGCTTCGCGCCGGACGCGATCGTGGTCGACGAGGAGGAGGACTGGAGTCGCATCCCGCGGACCAAGCGCATCGCGCTCATCAGCCAGAGCACACAGCCGCCCTGGAAGTTCGAGAAGCTCGCCGCGTACCTGGTGGGCCGCTGCCACGAGCTCAAGATCGTCAACACGATCTGCCCGGTCACCATCCGGCGCCAGCAGGACACGATGGAGGCCGCCGCGGTGGTCGACCACATGGTCGTGGTCGGGGGGCGGAGCAGCGCCAACACCAAGGAGCTGACGCGCCTCTGCCAGATCGCGGGGACGCCGGTGGTGCAGATCGAGTCGCCGGCGGACCTGCAGGACCCGGACCTCTTCGGGGAGGCCGAGGTGGTGGGCGTCACGGGCGGCACCTCCACGCCGATCGAGGACCTCCAGGCGGTCACGCGTCGGATCTACGAACTGGCTGGGACGCCGGAGGCCCGGGCCCGCGCCGCCGAGCTGGCCGAGGCCTCGTTGCGCCGAGTGGCGGACTCCACCTACCGCACCAGCAGCGTGCCGTCGGGCGCCACCGCGGCGGAGGGCTGAGCCGTGCCGGCGCGGCCCGCGGCGAGGCCAGTCTATGGTCTCCCCATCGTCGCCATCGTCGGCCGTCCGAACGTGGGCAAGAGCACGCTCTTCAACCGCATCGTCGGCGAGCGAGCGGCCATCGTCGAGGATCGGGCCCGCACCACCCGCGACCGGTTGTACGGGCAGGCCGAGTGGAACGGCCGGCGCTTCGTGGTGGTGGACACCGGCGGGCTGGAGCGGCGTCCCGGGGATCCCATCGAGGCAAAGGTCCAGGAGCAGGCGCGGCTGGCGATCGAGGAGGCGGACCTCGTGCTGTTCGTGGTGGACGCCGCGACGGGCGAGACGCCCGCCGACCAGGAGGCCGCCGAGCTCCTGCGGGGCGCCACGGTCCCGGTGATCGTGGCCGTCAACAAGGCCGACAGCGACCGGCGCGAGTACGAGGGCGCCGAGTTCCATCGCTACGGGTGGGAGGAGACATACGCCGTCAGCGCCCTGCACGGCCGAGGCACCGGCGATCTGCTCGACGCGGTGGTCTGGCAGCTGCCCCCGGAGAGCCCCGAGGAGATCGAGCGGAAGCGTCGCGAGGCGGACGCGGAGGCGGAGGCCGAGATGGCCGCCCTGGCCGAGGCGCAGGGCGTCGAGCTCGGTCCCACGTCGGGCGCGGGCGGATCGGGAGACGCGCAGGCGGGCGTCGGGGCCGACGGCCAGGAGGTGGACGCCCAGGCGGCCGCGGAGGCAGCCGCCTGGGACCGGCGAACGGAGGCGGACCAGGCCGCGTTGAACGCACCGGTGGCGGTGGCGATCGTTGGCCGGCCCAACGTCGGGAAGTCGTCGCTGCTCAACGCGCTGCTCGGCGAGGAGCGGGTGATCGTCAGCGAGATCCCGGGCACCACCCGCGACGCGATCGATACCGAGATCGCCTGGAACGGACGC
>JAKAHX010000190.1 GCA_021814735.1 Chloroflexota bacterium
TCTGCTTCCTCGTGTTCGCCGGGGCCATGATGCTCTTCTACCGGGCGCGCTCCGCCCGCCGCTCCATGGGCCGTGCGACCGAGGCGGGCGTGGGGGCCGGCGTGGGCGGGGTGGCCGGGTTCCTGGGCGGGCTGCTGGGCGTGGGCGGCGGCAACATCATCCTGCCCGGGCTGACGTGGCTCGGCCTGGAGCCCAAGATCGCGGCCGGGACCACGGCGCTGGCCGTCTTCTTCTCCTCGCTCTCGGGCTTCGCGGGCCACGCGGCGCTGGGCGGGATCGACCCACGCTTCACGCTCACCATGGCCGTGCTTGCGGGCGGGGGGTCCCTGGCCGGCTCGCACGTGATGCAGACCCGGCTCACGGGCGCGCAGCTCAAGCGCCTGATCGGGGTGCTGCTCTGGGTGATCGCCCTCAAGATGGCGCTCGACCTCCTGTGACCGGACGACCAGGATCCACGCTGGTCCCCCCGTCGCGACCCGCGTGCCCGGCGCCCCGCTTGGGTGCCCGCCGCCGCTGCGCGGCACGGCACGGCTGCCCGTCCCCGCCCTGACGGGCCAGGCGTCCCCGTCAGCAGTCACGCAGTTGATCGAAGGAGTAGCTCGTGTCCACCACCATCGCGGCCGCCCAGGAGGCGGCCACCGCCTCGCAGGTGCGGCTGCGAGGGTTCCACCCCGGCTGGTATGGCGCCGTCATGGGGACGGCCATCGTCGGGATCATCGCCTACCAGGACCCCGGCCAGGTCGCCGGCTGGGGCGACCTGGCCCGCGGGTTCGGCGTCCTCATGGTCGCGCTCTCCGCCGCGCTGGCCGTCCTGCTCGGGATCCCCTACGTCGCGCGCTGGATCCAGCACCCGGACGCCGCGCGCCAGGACCTCGCCAACCCCGTGGCCGGGGCGCTGTACGGCACGTTCCCCGGCGGCATCCTGGTCCTCGCGGTGGGCATCGCCACGGTCGGACCGTCGATCGGTGCGCCCGGTGACGTTGCCCTGACGGTGGCGATCCTGGCGGCCCTGGGCATGATCCTTGCGTTCATCGTCAGCGTGCTCTTCGCGCACCTGCTGTTCGTGACCCACCCGGTGGGCCCCGAGCTGGCCAACGGCGCCTGGTTCATCCCGCCGGTGGTCAACATCGTCGTGCCCCTCGCGCTGCTCCCCCTGCTGCCGCACGTGTCCCACGAGGACGCGCTGGGGCTGCTCTTCGGTGCGTACGCGTTCTGGGGGATGGGCTTCGTGCTGTTCCTGCTGGTCGCCTCGCTCCTCTACGACCGGCTGATCTTCCACCCGCTCCCGGCCGCGCCGCTTGCCCCGTCGCTCTGGATCGGCCTCGGGCCGATCGGGGTGGGCAGCCTGGTCCTGCAGCGCACCGCCCAGGCGGGCGCGCCGTTCTGGGGCGCCGTGGCGCCCGTGGTCGGCCAGCTCTCGTCGCTGACGGCGGCGGCCCTGTGGGGGTTCGGGCTCTGGTGGCTGGCCAGCGCGATCCTGCTGCTCGCGGCCTACCTGCGACGCGGCGAACTCCCCTACGGCCTCGGCTGGTGGGGCTTCACGTTCCCGCTGGGGGCCTATACGGCCAGCACCCTCGCCCTGGCGCGCAGCTGGCACCTGGGCTTCCTCGAGGCGACCTCGGTCGGCTTGTTCGTCCTGCTGCTCGGGTTCTGGCTCGTGGTGAGCGCGGGTACGGTGCGGGCGATGGCGAGCGGCGAGATCTGGCGCCGCTGACGGCGGCACCGGCCGCCCGGTGACCGCGGTACCTCCGCCCGGCGCCGCTGATCGCGGCACCGGCGCCCGGTGACCGCGGTACCTCCGCCCGGCGCCGCTGATCGCGGCACCGGCGCGTCGTGATCGCGGCACCGGCGCCCCGTGATCGCGGCACCCCGGCGCGTCGTCGCCCGGCCCTCGGGGTATCACGGTCGCCGCGTGGGCACCGGCACGGATGGCTTCGGCCGTGCGGTCGGGGTCGGTACCGGGGCGCGAGGCGTCTGGGAGGGCTGGGGCACCGGGTGCGAGGTCGCGGCGGGTGGTGTCGGGCGGGCCGTCGGTGCGGGCGTCGGGACGGGTGCGGTCGGGTGGGGCGTCCCGGTCGCCGCGGGCGTTGGCAGCGAAGCCGAGGCGGACGGCGTGGCGCCCGGTGCCGGTGTGGCGGACGGAACCGGCGCGCCGGAACCGACCGCCCCCGGCGTGCTCGCCGGCAGCGACGCGGGCGTCGAAGCCGGGTGGCGCGTGCCGGACGGGCCACCGGAGGAGGGGCTCGACGTCGGCGCGGCCGATGCTCCCGGCAGGACGGCCGACGGCCCGCCCGGGCGAAGCGGTCCGGCGAGTCCACCGCCGAACGGCGCGGCGTCCTGCACCGGCGGGCGTCCGCTCTCGCCGGCGAGCCCGATCACGCCGAGGAGCACGGCAGCCGCCAGTCCGGCGGTGAGCGAGCGCCGCACGCGCGGGGCAGCGATGGCCCGACCGACCCGCGGCGCGAGCTCGAGGCGGGCTTTCTGCCGCAGCGTCTCACCGACCGGGGCCCGGGCAGGATCGGCGAGCGCGTAGGCCGTGGCCGAGCCGTAGATGAGGATGCTCCACCCCAGCAGCGCCGCGAGCATCAGCCCCACGGGGGAGTAGCCCGCCACGGCAAGGACGCCCACGGCGAGGACGAGCCCGACGCCGGCCAGCGCGGTCTCGGGGGCCACCATGCCGAGTTCGCGCACGGCAGGCGCGCCGCGGAACTTCGGCGTGCGCAGGAAGACGCCGTGCTCCTGGACCAGGCCCCGGACGCACGCCTGGGCGATCACCCACGAGAGGCTGAGATTCACCCGCAGCGCCGCGAACGCAAGCCCCGCCCGCGTGCCCGACACGACGCGCATCGCCCAGAGGAACCGCAGCAGATTGAGAGCGATGAAGACCAAGGGCAGGACGAGGCCGACCGCGGACAGGCGCTGCACGACGAAGGGGCGGCCAGCCAGGACGCCGATCCCCGCCGCGAAGACGAACAGCGCGAAGCCCAGGGTCAGCGCGTCGTTGAACCACCAGAGGCCGCCGACGAGGTGGTCGTAGCGCTGTGCCCGGGTGAGCCCGGAGGCGCGGTTCCAGGGGAGCAGCGCGCGCCAGTGCTTGCGCAGGATCTGGATCCCCCCGAACGCCCAGCGGAACCGCTGCTTGCGCAGGCCCTCGTAGGTGAGCGGCATGATCCCGCGACCGTACGGGGTGGGCAGGTAGACGCCTCGGTAGCCGCGCGCCAGGATCCGCAGGCTCGCCTCGGCATCCTCGGTGATGATCGCCTCGTCCCAGCCGCCGATCTCGTCGAGGACGGAACGGCGCAGCAGGCCCATGGTGCCGGCGAAGATGATCGCGTTGCGGTGGGCCCGGCTGACCATCCCCACGCGGAAGAAGTAGGCGAAGCCTTCGTAGCACGCCCGGTAGAAGCCGCTCGTTTCCCAGTCACGGTAGTCCTGGGGCGTCTGCACGAAGGCGACGTCCGGGTCGCCGAAGTAGGGCACGGTCGCGCGCAGGAAGTGCCGGTCCACCACGTAGTCGGCGTCGACGACACCGACGATCGCCACGTCCGGGGCGAGGTGCGTGCGCCCCCAGTTGAGGGCGCCCGCCTTGTAGCCGGGCCACGATGGCAGGTGAACGAAATCGACCGCATGCCCCTCCGCGCGGAGCCGCCCACACTCGGCCTCCAGTGGGCGCCAGAGGGCCTCGTCGGTCGTGTTGTTGTCGATGACCTGGACACGAAGCGCCGGGTAGTCGAGGGCCACGAGCGAGCGGAGCGTCTCGATGACGAGTTCGGGCGGCTCGTTGTACGCGGGGACCTGCAGGCACACCACCGGCCACGGGTCCGGGTCCGGGGGCGGGGACGGCGTCGTGCGCGGGGAACAGAGCGCATCGAGCATCTCGAAGGCAGCGGCCGCGATGAGTGCCATCGCACCCAGCTCGAGCGCGAGCAGGGCTGCCCCGAGGAGCAGACTCGTCCAGTTCCCGCCCAGCAGGAAGGTGGCCCGGACCAGGTAGGCGACGTAGATCAGCGTGGTCACGACGATGCTGGCAAGCGCGACGCTGCCGCTGGCGCCCCACCGTCGAGGCGCCGCCACGCTCCCCAGGCAGACCAGCAGCGCCACGATGCCCCAGGCGCTCGCGCCGGTGCCCAGCGCGAGCGCGGGAACCGCCACGATGAGCTGCTCGGCAACAGCCAGGCCCACCCTGGCGAGCACGCCCTCGAACCGTCGGGGCGGCGTCGTGATGAGCACCAGGGTCGCGGCCGCGAACGACAGCGCAGCGGCGATGAGCAGGGCGTCGAGTGTCGGCATCACCAGCAGGAACGTGCGCCGGGCGCCGGAGTTGCGCCTGCCTTCCGGCCGCGCGTCAGCCGAGCAGCGCGAGGGCGGCCAGCGCCGCCGCGGCCCCGACCAGCGCGAAGCGCCAGGCGGTTCGCAGGTAGGGCCCCCTCGGAAGCTCGTGGCCGCCGCGCGCCGCCACGGCGCGCGAGAGCAGCGTGGCGAGCGACCCGTGCGGAGTGAGCAGCGCAAGCACGTTCGTGCCCACGAGGTACGCGACCACGAGCTCGGGGCGTGCGCCGACCAGCCAGACGGCGCCGAACGCGGCCGCGGGGAGGTTGTTGGCGAGCGCCGCGAGGCCCCCGCCGACGAGCGCGAC
>JAKAHX010000191.1 GCA_021814735.1 Chloroflexota bacterium
GTCTCGACGTTGTTCACCACCGTCGGATGGCCGTCCAGGCCGCGCACCGCCGGGTACGGCGGGCGCTGCTCGGGCATGCCCCGGTCGGACCGCAGGGCGCGCAGGAGGACGGTCTCCTCGCCGAGCACGAATGCGCCGCGCAGCGGCCGGACTTCCACCCGCAGCTCGACGCCCTGCCCGGGCGCGCTGCCCAGGTACCCGGCGTCCTCGGCCGCCGTGACGGCGCCCCGCAGCCGCTCGATGGCCAGGCCGTAGTCCGCGTTGACGGCGATGATCGCCGTCCGGGCGCCCACGGCCAGGGCCGCCAGCGCCGTGCCCTCCACCACCGCGTGCGGGTCCAGCTCCATCAGCGTGCGGTCCACCAGTGCGCCGGGGTCCGCCTCGATGCCGTTCGCCACCACGATGCGCTCGGGATCGTCCTGGGCGCGGGCGACACGCCACTTGTCGGCGGTCGGGTATCCGGCGCCGCCGCGTCCCCGCAGGCCGGCGCGGGCCACCAGGTCCACCAGGGCCTCGGGGCCGGAAGCGAGCGCCTGTCGCCACGCGGACCAGGCACCTGCACGCTCCGCCGCCGACAGGCCGGCGTCGGGATCGTACCGGCCCGCGGTCTCCAGCGTGACGCTCGCCCACTCGGGCGGCGTGGAAAGGATGGCGACCATCAGGCGCGTCCCGCCGTCGCGGCGCCGGTCAGCGACCGGGCGAGCTGCACGGCCGCCGCCGCGGTGATCCCGGGCTGGCGTGCCCCGTCGAGCGTCACCCACGGCGCCCCGCCGTTCTCGCCGTGACAGTCCGACGGTTCGAGCGAGACGGACCCGTCGGGCGTGGTGCCGCCGAGCGGCACGCCGAGCGCCGACTCCAGCGCCGAGCGGATGGCTCCGCTGCCCGCGAGCGAACAGGCCGGGCACCGGCAGACGCCGATGACGTGCCGCGTCGGGGGTTCCAGGTGGAGGTGTCCGTAGAAGGACGCGGTGCCGTAGACGTCCGCGTACCACGCGCCCGTGGCATGGGCGATGTGCTTGATCGCGGCCACGGGGAGGTATCCGTAGTGCGCCTGGGTGCGTTCCAGGATGGACAGCATGCGGGCGGGATCGTGCTCCTCGTCCTCGAGGATCGCGTCCAGCGCGCTGGTATCCACCGGGTCGAAGGAGACGAACTCCTGGTCGGGCACCGGCCGGCCAGAACGACGCAGCGCGAGTTCCTGCCGGCGCTCCGCGTACTGCTCTGCCGGGCCCCAGTGGACGTGGAAGCGGTCCTTCGTGTCGGTCCCGCCCATGTCGATGCACTCGATGGGGCAGGCCATGGCGCACTGGAAGCAGGTCTCGCACTTCAGCGCGCCCCACTCGTCGTACAGCAGCTGGAGCCGCCCGCGGTGACGCGGCGGGATGGAGGGGGCCTGCTCGGGGTACTGGACGGTGACCTTCGGCTGGAAGAAGCGCCGCAGCGTGAGGGTCATCCCCTTCACGATGCCGAGGCCGGGGACGGTGCTCATGGTCGAACCACCAGGATGGCGAGCGCGGTCAGGAACAGGTTTGCCAGCGAGGCGGGCAGCAGCCACTTCCAGGCCAGGCCCATCAGCTGGTCGATGCGGACGCGCGGCAGCGTGGCCCGCATCCAGACGAAGGTGAAGACGAAGGCGTAGGCCTTGATGAAGAACCAGACGATGCCGAGCAGCGCGTCGAGGTTCAGCAGCAGGTAGAGCAGCACGAGCCCGATGGCCAGCGGCACGAACAGCAGGAGCCAGGTCCCGTACGCGCGCGCGAACGAGAGGCGGGGGCGCACCATCCAGGTGGGGAGCGCCAGCAGGAGCGAACCGACGAGCGGCAGCCCGACCAGGACCGCCACCAGCGCAACGAGCGTGTCGACGGGCGTCAGCAGGAAGTGGACCGGCCAGGGCCACGGGATCGGGGCGGTCCAGCCACCGAAGAAGAGGACCACTGCGAGTCCCGAGAGCAGGAAGACGTTGACGTACTCGGCGAAGAAGAAGAAACCGAAGCGCATCCCGCTGTACTCGGTGGCGAAGCCGGCCACGATCTCGCTGTCCGCCTCGGTCAGGTCGAACGGCGTGCGGTTCGCCTCGGCGGTCGCGGCGATGAAGAAGACCAGGAAGGCGAGTGGCTGGCGAACCACGAACCAGTCGAGGAAGCTCCCCGACTGGGCCTGCACGATCCCGTTGAGGCTCATCGTGCCGGCCAGCATGATCACGCCGACCACCGAGAGGGTCAGCGGGATCTCGTAGCTGACGAGCTGCGCCGCGCTGCGCAGGCCGCCCAGCAGCGAGTACTTGTTGAAGCTCGCCCAGCCGGCCATCAGCAGCCCGATCACCCCCAGGCCGCCCACGGCGAAGAAGTAGAGGAGGCCCACGTTCAGGTCCGCGCCGAAGAGCCCCGGCCCGAACGGAAGGACCATGAACGCCAGCACACTGGCCACGAAGGTGGCCACCGGCGCGAGGGTGAAGACGCTGACGTCCACCCCAGTGGGCGTGAAGTCCTCCTTGGAGAGCACCTTGAGTCCGTGCACCACCGAGGCCAGCGTGCCCCACGGCCCGACCCGGTTGGGGCCGATCCGCAGGTTCATGAACGCGATCACCTTCAGTTCCATGAAGATGATCACGAAGGCGGTCGGCACCGTGAACAGCAGGATGGCCGTGGCGGCCACGATGAAGCGGACGATCGCGATGTTGGCGAGGATCACCCCGCCCAGCCAGATCACGATGGCGGGGATGATCCCGGTCGCGATGCCGGCGGCGATGACCACGACCAGGGCGATCAGTGTCCCCAGCAGGGGCACGACCATCCGGCCCGCCGGCGAGAGGCGGCCGGACGGCTGCGCGACGACGCTCACTTGTCGATCCCGCCCATCACCGGGTCCAGGCTGGCCATCACCGCCATGGTGTCCGCCAGCAGGTTGCCCGGCATCAACGGCACCACCGCCTGCAGGTTCACGAACGAAGGATCGTGGATCCGGAAGCGGTACGGCTGATCGGTGCCGTCGCTGATGGCGTAGCACCCGTACTGGCCGCGGGGGCTCTCGATAGCGGCCCAGGCGCGGCCCGGGCGCGGGGTGATGCGGCGCGGCACCTTCGCCATCACCGGCCCGTCGGGCATGCGGTGGATCACCTGGTCGATGATGCGGATGCTCTGCTTGATCTCGTCGACGCGCAGCATGTAGCGCGCGTACGAGTCACCCTCGCTGCGCGTAGGGATCTCGAACTCCAGCTCGGGGTAGACCCCGTACGGGTGGGCGCGCCGAACGTCGTAGGGGATCCCGGAGGCGCGGAGGTTGGGGCCGGTGAGCCCCATGTTGAGCGCCATGGCGCGATCGATCGTCCCGAGGCCGCGGGTCCGCCTGACGAAGATCTCGTTCTCGTTGAGCAGCGTCGTGTTGGCGTCGACCTCGCGCAGGGCGTGGCTCATCCAGTCGCCCAACCGGCTCAGGAACTCGTGGTTCAGGTCGCCGTTCACCCCGCCGATCCGCATGTAGTTGAAGAGCATCCGCTGGCCGGTGAGCGCCGCCAGCATCTCGACGATCTCATCGCGCTCGATGAAGCCGTAGAGGATCGGGGTGAGGCCGCCCAGGTCGAGCGCCATCCAGCCCATGAAGAGGGCATGGCTCGCGATCCGGTTCAGCTCGCAGGCGAGGACCCGGATGTACTCCGCCCGCCGCGGCACCCGCACGTCCATGAGCTGCTCGAAGGCCATCACCGGGGCCAGCTCGTTGAAGAGCGAGCTGATGTATTCGAGTGGGTCCGTGTAGGCGATGGCGTGGTGGTAGTCGGCGTTCTCCCCCAGCTTCTCGATCCCGCGGTGCAGGTAGCCCAGCACCGGGTCGACGTCGGAGATCCGCTCGCCCTCCAGCTTCACGACCAGCCGCAGCACGCCGTGGGTGGACGGGTGCTGGGGTCCCAGGTTGATCAGCATCTCGCCGTCGCGAAGTGTGTAGAACTCGGCCTCGCGCTCGGTCCGCGGGGCATAGGGCGGGACCGCGTCGTAGATGGTCGCCGGGGTCTGGACCAGGACCGTCGGGTCGTCGAGCGAGGGGATCTGCGTCGCCATGGCCGGCCTACCGTGCCCTGCTGCGCCGGATGGGCGCGACCGACTCGGCGGGCGCGTGCACCTGCTCCATGGGCCGGACGCCCAGGCCTGGTGATCGCGCCGCGTCGTCTGCCAGGTAGAAGTCCTTCCGCAGCGGGAAGCTCGTGTAATCCGGGGGCATGTAGATCCGCCGCAGGTCCCGGTTGCCCTCGAAGATGATCCCGAACATGTCGTAGGCCTCGCGCTCCATCCACTCGGCGCCCTTCCAGAGGAAGGTGGCGGATGGGACCCGTGGGTCGTCGCGGTCGAGATCGACCACGATCACCCGGAGCC
Source organism: Chloroflexota bacterium (assembly GCA_021814735.1). Classification (GTDB taxonomy): domain Bacteria; phylum Chloroflexota; class Limnocylindria; order Limnocylindrales; family CSP1-4; genus JAJYNJ01. The sequence continues at coordinate 4,365 of JAKAHX010000191.1, forward strand.
AGTCCGGGGTCGTCGCCGACCAGAGGTGGTACACGACCTGCATCGAGTCGCCGGTGTCCACCCCCGCGAGGTCGGCCAGCACTTCGAAGCGGAACGCGGGATCGTCGTGGAGTGTGCGCAGCACGTCCACCGTGGAGCCGGCCGCGATCCGGATCTCGGTCTGGTCGTGGCGCTGCCGGACCGGTCCCTCCAGGACCGGTCCGAGGCGTTCCTCCAGGCGGCGCTTCAGCGCGGTGTCCG
>JAKAHX010000192.1 GCA_021814735.1 Chloroflexota bacterium
CGGCGACCGGCCGGCGCTGGTCGCGGCCCCGAAGCAGGTCATGAGCCCGGAGCTCTCCGCGACGCTCACCAGGATCATGCGCTACACGGTGACGAGCGTCCCGTGGTACGCGGCATGGACGCTGATACCTGGCTACAACGTGGGGGGCAAGACCGGCACGGCCCAGATCTGGGACAGCCATACCGGGAACTGGATGTCCAACTACTTCGACTTCTCGTTCATCGGCTACCTGGGGCGCCAGCGCCCGGAGCTGATCATCGCGGTCGAGATCACCCATGGCCGCCCCGACATCCTGGGCCAGGGCATCTTCCAGCAGAACATCACCTCCAACGAGCTCTTCCGGCGGATCGCCCGGGACGCCATCCAGGCGCTGGACATGGCGCCGCTGCCGGCGTCGGCCCCGGGAGGCACGACGCCCACGCCGTCGCTCGGGGCCCCCGTCGCGCTGCCGACACCGACGCCGCTGCCGTGGAGCGGCGAGGTGCCCGTTCCCACCACCTCTCCCGGATCCCCATAGGGGCCGCCATGCGAGAATGGCCCCTGACCGTGAGTGACGCCCCGAACCCCGGAACGAGCGCCGCCGATGCCCTGGACGGTCCGGGGATCGCGGCCATCACCGCCGGGCACCTGCTCCGTGCCTCCGACCGTCCCGTGCGCCGGGCGGCGGTCGACTCGCGGCGCGTGGAGCCCGGGATGCTGTTCGTCGCGTTGCCCGGCGCGCACACGGACGGGCATCTCCATCTGGCCGATGCGCTGCGCCGGGGTGCGGCCGCGCTGCTCGTCACGCGGCACCTGCCGGCAACGGAGCTGGACGCGCTGGCAGCCGCGACGCCCGGCGGCTGCTCGATCGTGCGGGTCGCGGATGGCATCACCGCGCTCCAGGCCCTCGCCGCGGCGTGGCGCGACCGCTTCGACCCGCTCGTGGTGGGTGTCACCGGGTCCATCGCCAAGACGTCCACCAAGGAGGCGGTGGCAGCCGTCCTCGCCGAGCGCCGCGTGGTGCTGCGCAACGAGGGCAACGAGAACAACGAGATCGGCCTGCCGCTGACGCTGCTGCGGCTCGAGCGCCGCCACGAGGTGGCGGTGCTCGAGATGGGGATGTACGTGGCCGGGGACATCGCCGATCTGGCCCGGATCGCGCGCCCGCGGGTCGGGATCGTCACCGCGGTGCGGGGCGTGCACCTGGAGCGGGCCGGGTCGATCGAGGCGATCGAGGAGGGGAAGGGGCAGCTGGTCGAAGCCCTCCCCGCCGACGGGACGGCCATCCTCAACGCCGACGACCCGCGCGTCCGGCGCATGGACCGTCGGACGGCGGCGCGCGTCGTGACGTACGGCTTCACGGAGACGGCCGAGGTGACCGCCCGGGACGTGGTCTCGCTGGGGCTGGACGGGATGCAGTTCGTGCTGTGTCTTCCCGGCGCCGAGGGACGGACGGTACGCACCCCGGTGCTGGGCCGCCACGCCGTGCACAACGGGCTTGCCGCCGCGGCCGCGGGTCTCGCCGCCGGGCTCGACGCGGACGCGATCGCGGCCGGCCTGGGCCGCGGATGGGGCGCGCCGCACCGCAATGCCCTGCGCCGCATCGGGCCCTGGCTGGTCCTGGACGACACCTACAACGCCGGCCCCGACTCGATGGCCGCCGCGCTGGATGTGCTCGCCACGCTGCCGGGGCGACGCGTGGCGGTGCTCGGCGAGATGCTCGAGCTGGGCCCGGAGGGGCCGGAGCTGCACCGCGCGGTGGGGCGTCGCGCCGCGGGCTCGGCCGACCTGCTGGTCGCCGTGGGATCCGGGGGGACGCCCATCGCGGAGGGGGCCCGGGCGGCGGGCCTGCCGTCCGCGCGGATCGTGGAGGCGCCGGACCTGGAGGCCGCGCTCGTGGCGCTGCTGGCCCGACTCCAGGCGGGCGACGTCGTCCTCGTCAAGGCGTCCCGCGGCCTTGGCATGGACCCGCGCGAGCGGGCGGCGCGGGGGCTCGGGCTCGACGACCTCGTCGACGCGCTCGAACGGGCCGCCGGCGCGGGCGGGGCCGCATGAACACCGAGCTGGTCCAGGCGCTGGTCGGGGGACTCCTCCTGGCCTTCGTCGTGGTCGTGATCCTGATGCGGCCCTACATGCAGCTGCTCGGCTGGCTCGGGTTCGGAAAGCACATCCGCGCCGAGGAGCCGGAGGCGCACACGGGCAAGGAGGGGACGCCCACCATGGGTGGGCTGCTCATGATCGTCGTGATCATCGTGCTGGCGCTGGGGCTCGGGATCTACGACGCATCGACCTATGCGCCGCTGGCGGCGCTCGGCGGCGTGGGGATCCTGGGGGGCGTGGACGATTACCTGAACGCGCGGCGCGGCGAGGGGATCACCCCGCGCCAGAAGCTCCTCTGGCAGACCGTCGTCGCGATCGCGGCGGCCATCTACCTCCAGCGCCACTACGACCTGCTCGGCTTCCGAGTGCCCTTCGTGGGCGACTTCAACGTGGGCCCGGTCATCTGGATCGTGGTGGCCGCGTTCGCGATCATCAGCGCCAGCAACGGGGTCAACATCACGGACGGCCTGGATGGCCTCGCGGCCGGCACGCTGGTCTTCAGCTACATCGCGTACCTGATCATCGCCATGCTCAACACGCCGAACCAGACCAACCTCGCGATCCTGTGCGCGATCATCATCGGCGCGCTGCTGGGATTCCTCTGGTTCAACGTCCACCCCGCGCAGATCTTCATGGGGGATTCGGGCTCGCTTGCCCTGGGGGCTGCGCTCGCAGTGACCGCGCTCATCGCCGGGCAGGTGCTCATCCTGCCGATCATCGGGATCATCTTCGTGATCGAGGCGGGCTCGGTGGTGCTGCAGATCCTGGCGGTCAAGACCATCGGCCGCCGGATCTTCCGCTGGACGCCGATCCATGGCCAGTTCGAGCTGGGTGGGTGGGACGAGGAGAAGATCACCCTCCGCTACTGGATCGTGGCCGCGCTGGCCGCGATGATCGGGGTGGTGCTCTTCCTCTCGTCGCTCCACCTGCTGGCATGAACGGCACGCGGACAGCGGGCGAGGGCCCGATCGACCTGGATCGCCTGTCGCTCGATGCCTTCGCGGGGCGGCCGGTGGCCGTGCTCGGCCTGGCCCGCAGCGGGATCGCCCTGGCGCGATTCCTCGTCGACCGGGGCGCCCGGGTCACCGCGTACGACCTGCAGCCGGAGGCGGAGCTGACGGAGGCGATCGAAGCGCTCGGCGGGCGGCCGCTGCGGCTGATGGCCGGCCCGGCCGTCGACCCAGCCGACGTGCTCCGCGGCCAGGCCCTGGTGGCCTGCTCGCCCTCCATCAGCAGCCGCTATCCGACGACCGAGCCGAGGCTGCGAGGTGCGCTGGCCGCGCTGGAGGCGGAGGGCCGCGTGCCGGTCGTCAGCGAGGTGGACCTCTTCCTGCGTCTCTGCCCGGCCCCCACCGTGGGGATCACGGGTACGAAGGGGAAGACCACCACGAGCGCGCTGATCGCTGCCGTGCTCGGCGCGGGAGCCCGCCCGGTGCTGCTCGGGGGGAACATCGGCACGCCGTTGGTGGAGCGCCTCCCGGAGCTGACGGCCTCGCACCGGGTGGTGCTGGAACTCTCCGAGCTGCAGCTGCCCACGCTCTCCCGTGGCACCACCGTGGCCGTCTACACGCACGTCACCCAGGACCACCTGGACCGGCACGGGACGGTGGAGGCCTACCGGGCGGTCAAACGGCGCCTTGCCGAGCTGGTGGACCCGTCAGGGGCCCTGGTGCTCAACGCGGAGGACCCCGTCAGCGCGGCCTACGCATCGCTTGGACGCACGCCGACCGTGATGTACCGACGCGGACGCCCGATGCCGGGAGGGGTCGGGGTCGCGGACGGCTGGGTGGTGGCCGACGAGGTGCGACGGCTCGAGCTGGCAGGGGGCGGAGCGACGCCGCCCGGGTCGGCAGGACGGATCCTGCCGGTGGACGAGATCCCACTGGCGGGCGCCCACAACGTCAGCAACGTCCTCGCGGCGGTGGCGGCCGGCCTCCTCTTCGGGATCGCGCCGGACGGGATCCGCCGTGCGGTCGCCACGTTCCGGGCGGTCGAGCACCGGCTCGAGCCGGTCGCCGAGCTGGACGGCGTCCTCTTCGTCAACGATTCCCAGGGGACCCAGCCGGACGCGGTGATCGCCGCGCTGCGGAGCTTCGAGCCGCCCGTGGTGCTGATCGCCGGCGGGCGCGACAAGGGGGTGCCGCTGGATGCGCTGGCCCGAGAGGCGGCCGCCCGCGCGCGCGCCGTGGTGCTGATCGGCGAGTCCGCGCCGCTGCTGCAGGCGGAACTCGAGCGTGCCGGGCACACACGCGTGGAGCACGCCGCCACCCTGGAGTCGGCGGTCGAGCGGGCCGACCTGCTGGCGCGCGAGGCGATGGCCGCCGGACCCACGCGCCACGCGACGGTGGTGCTCAGCCCCGCGGCGGCGAGCTTCGACATGTTCGTGGACTATGCCGCGCGCGGCAGGGCCTTCAAGGCAGCCGTCGCGGCCCTGGCGGCGGCGCGATCGAGCACGGAGGCGACGAGATGAGGCGCTACCTGGCCCTGCCCTGGCCGTCCTCCGGGAACCTCG
>JAKAHX010000193.1 GCA_021814735.1 Chloroflexota bacterium
GCCGGACAAGGAAGGGCCCGGAGGAACCTCCGCGAACTCACGTGGGCGTTGATGTCATCGCCGCCGTTAGTGATCGCTCCTGACCCCTCCGGGCTGACATCTACGCTAGGCCTCGGGATACCTCACCGTCAACCGGGTTGTCCACCACGCCGGTGGATCATCCGCCGTTTGTCCACCGTCCATCCACCATCAGGTGCGCACGGTCAGAGGGCGCGGCCGGATCCCGCGTCGAACGCGGAGACCTGCCCGCCGTAGCTCGTCAGGATCAGCTGTCCGCCCACCAGCTCGGCCCCGGCGACCACGTCCGAGTGCGCCAGGCGCCAGGCCACGGAGCCATCCGCCTGCACCGCGACCGTGTCGATCTCGCTCTGCACCAGCACGTGGTCGATGCGCGAGCTGCCCAGGACGTCGATCACCGGGGCGCCACTCTCGCGCGACCAGCGCAGCTCACCGGTCCGGACCGCGAGCCCGTAGACCCGGAACCCGTACTTGACCACCAGCAGCCCCGGCACGTCCCAGAAGAACGCCGTGGGCTCATCGAAGATCGGCGAGGCGAAGCGCGCCGTCCAGCTCGCCCCCGGCGCCTCGACCCGCATCTCGGCGCGGCACAGCCGGTCCGGCGTAGGGGAGACGAGCGCCCCGTGGTCGTCCAGGCGCCCGCCCGCCTCGGTCAGGGCGAAGACGTCCGTCGCGCGCCCGCTGCCCGCCCATCGGAAACGGGCCGTGACACCTCCGGGAAAGTGGACGATCGACCGATGGGCGTCGCCCGCGTTCACGCGCTCTCGACCGGTCCCGTCGCGCGGCCCGCTTCGCCGAGAATGCCGCCGGGCTCCGGCTGCGAGACCGCCGCGACCGGCGCGACCATCGCGTTGGCGAGCATCCGCAGCGTGCTGGGAGCCACCGAGAAGACCGTGTTCTGCGTGCCGGCGGCCGCCCACACGACCTGGTGGCGCCCCAGCCCCGGGTCCATCACCACCCGGATCGTGCGCCGATGGCCGATCGGGGGGATGCCGCCGATCACGAACCCGGTGAGGTCGTTCGCCTCGCGGGCCGTGGCCCGCCGGATCCCCGGTTCGCCCAGGACCGCGGCCAGACGGGCGACGTCCACGCGATCGGGGCCGGCAATGAGCACGATGAACGGTTCCAGCGATCCCTCGTCGCGCGGGGCGACGAAGACCAGGCTCTTGACGATCTGGCCCAGCTCGGCGCCCACGGCGCGGGCCGCGTCCTCGGCCGTGTGCGTGCTGTCCGGGAACCTGACGATGTCGACCGTGACGCCACGGCGCGCGGCCGCGTCGAGGACGCGCTGCGACGGCTCAGGAAGCGGATCGGACACGGGGGCGAGTCTATCACCCGTCCGTCGCCCCCTTCCGCCCCGGCCGGCCCGTCGCTCAGCGCGGCCGGCTGGCACAATGGTGCCGTGCGATTGTTCCGCCGCGGGCGGCCGCCCCGCGATGTCCTCCGCGCGCTGGGCGAGCGTCCCGTCTGGGCGTTCGACTGGGACGGCACGCTCATCGACTCCATTGCCCGCACCCGGGCAACCTACCGGCAGATCTTCGCGGAGCTCGACCTGCCGTTCGACGATGCCCTGTTCCGGCAGCATTACGCGCCGGACTGGCGGCGCATGTACCAGAGCATGGCGATCCCGGAATCGCTCTGGCCGCGCATCGACCGGCGCTGGGTCGAGATCTTCGAGACCGAGGTCTCCGACTTGGTGCCCGGCGTCCGGGAGGCCCTGGACTGGCTGCGGACGGCCGGCCGCCGGGTCGCGCTGGTCACGGCGGGCCACCGGGACCGGCTCGAGCTCGAGCTGCGTGCGACGGGACTCGCGGGCATCTTCGAGACCATGGTGTACGGCAACGAGGTGCCCCACCAGAAGCCCGATCCGGCGCCGCTCCTGATGGCGTCGCGCTACCTTCACGTGGCGCCCACGGACATCGTGCTGGTGGCGGATGCCGTGGACGACATGCGGATGGCGAAGCGCGCCGGCGCCCTTCCGATCGGCGTGCTCACCGGCGCCGCCCAGGCGGGCACGCTGCGATCCGGGGGCGCCCGCTGGGTGGCGGCGGACGTGCCGGCCGTCGTGGCGCCGCTGCGGGACGGCGCGTAGTACCATCACCTGGCAACCGAAGAGCGGACAGGGGAGCACCACCTCGGTGCTGAGAGTGCGGATGCAGCCGCAGACCCTCGGAACCTGATCTGGGTCGTACCAGCGAAGGGAGTCCACGAGCACGACCTCTGTCCCGAAGGATGGAGGTCGTCGTCATCCCGGCATGAATGCGCTGATCGTCGGCAATGGCCGCGTGCCGCCCCGGCATGCGCTGCCCGGAGCCGTGTTCGCGGATGTCCGGTTCGTGGTGGCCGCCGATGGTGGCGCGGCCGGCTGCGAGGCCCTGGGCCTGCGGCCCGATCTCGTGGTGGGCGACTTCGATTCCGCCGACCCCGGGCTCGTGGCGCGGCTGGCCCGGGACGGCATTCCCATCCGGCGCGTCCCCGCGGCCAAGGATGAGAGCGACCTCGAGCTGGCCCTCGCGGCTGCACTCGACCGGGGTGCCGAGCGCGTGATCGCGCTCGGCGCGCTGGGCGGCCCCCGGATCGAGCACGCGCTGGCCGCGATCGCCCTCTTGCAGGTGGCGGCAGACCGGGGCGTCGACATGTCCATCGTCGACGACCGCTCCACCCTCCGCCTCCTGGACTGCGACGGGTCGGAGCGCGCCGACCGGGCACTCACGATCGAGGGCGATCCGGGCGACTACGTCTCGCTGCTGCCCACGGCAGGCGACGTGCGGGGCGTGGTCACGGACGGCCTGCGCTTCCCGCTGCGCGACGAGCCACTCCGGTCCGGTCCATCGCGTGGCCTGTCCAACGAGCTGCTTGGGACGACGGCATCGGTCCGGGCCCGGTCCGGGCGCCTGCTCGTCGTCCACACGCGCCGATCGGCCGTGGAGGCCGCGGCGCACCATCCTGGGGAGGAGTGACACGATGAGCAGTCGAGCGGCACCCTACGGGGGCGCCGCGGCCGTGCCCGACACGCGCTGGAGCACCCGCGACATCGTGGTGACGGCCGTGATCGCGGTGGCCTTCGGGGTCGTCTTCTGGGCGTGGGGCTACGTGTGGAACTTCGCCGGCCCCCTGTTCACGGCCCTGAAGCCGGCCGAGTACGTCATCAGCGGGATCTGGCTCATGCCGGCGATCATCGCCCCGCTGATCGTCCGCAAGCCCGGGGCTGCGATCTACGCGGAGATGGTGGCGGCGATCCTCGAGAACGTCCTGGGGAGCACTTGGGGCCTGGACGTCCTCTTCTCCGGCTTCGTGCAGGGGGTGGCAGCCGAGATCGTCTTCGCGTTCGCGCTCTACCGGGTGTTCAGCCTGCGCGTGGTGCTGGTGGCCGCCGGTCTCGCGGGCGTGGGCGAGGCGATCCACGACATCCTGATCTACTACCCGACCTACTCGCTCGACCTGCAGATCGCGACGATCGTGGCCGCGGCGATCTCGGGCGTGGTGGTGGCAGGGCTGGGAAGCTGGTGGCTGGTGCGCGCCCTGCGCCGGGCGGGCGTCCTCGAGGGCTTCCCGGCGAACGATTGAGCACCGGCGTCTCGCCCTGGCCGGGGACTGCTCCCGGCGCGGATCCGGCAGGCGCCCGCAGGAGCCCGAACGCCGCGCCGGAAATCGTGGCCGAGGGATTCGGCTGGACCTATCGCGGCCGATCCCGTCCGTCGCTTGCGGGGTGCACGTTCCGCGTGCCCCCTGGCCGGGTGCTCCTGGTGATGGGTCCGTCGGGGGGCGGCAAGACCACGCTCACGCGGGCCCTCACCGGCCTCATCCCGCACGAGCTGCCGGGCTCGTGGACCGGCACGCTGCGGGTGGGCGAGCTCGACGTGGCCGCCACGCCTGCGCAGGTGGTCAGCGGCGAGGCGGGGATCGTGTTCCAGGATCCGGAGAGCCAGCTCGTCATGCCGCGGGTGGAGGACGAGGTTGCGTTCGGGCTCGAGAACCGGGGCTGGGACCGTGCCGCGATGCGGCGCCGGGTGCCGGAGGTGCTCGAGACCGTGGGTCTGGCCGGCTTCGAGCGGCGATCGTCGGCGGGGCTGTCCGGCGGCGAGCAGCAGCGCCTGGCGATCGCCGACGTGCTGGCGCCGATGCCCGGGCTGCTGGTGCTGGACGAGCCGACCGCGAACCTGGATCCGCCGGGCATGGAGCGCGTCTTCGAGCGACTGGCTGCGCTGGCCGCCACCCGGGAGCGGACGATGGTGATCGTCGAGCACCGGCTGGAGGCGGCGCTCCCCCTGGCCGATCTGGTGCTGGTGCTGGATACGGCAGGCCGCCAGCTCGCCTTCGGCGTGCCGGACGAGGTCGCCAGCCGCCACGTGGACGCCCTCGAGCGGATGGGCAGCTGGATCCCCCGGGCGTGGAACGGCAGGTCTGTGTCGGACGACGGCTCGGCCGCCCGCGCGGCGTCGCCCGCGGAGGTCGCCCGGGCCAGGGAACTGGCCCGGGCTGAGGCACCGGCGCCTGTTGGGGCGTGGGCCCCGGCCGAGGCGCTGGCTCCGGCTGGGGAGCCGGCCCCGCCTGGCGCGTGGGC
>JAKAHX010000194.1 GCA_021814735.1 Chloroflexota bacterium
CGGCGCCGACCTCTGGCCCGGCTCGCCCACCTGGTCGCCGGATGGCACCGCGGTCTTCTTCCTCTCAGACCTGGACGGAACCGGTGCAGCGTTCCGCGTCGACGTCGCCTCCGGCGTCGTGACACGCCTCCTCGCCTCGGGCACCGTCGGCGACCTGTCCCCGGCGCCCGATGGATCGGCCGTCTACGCCCTGCGGTCCACCCTGCGGGTCGCGCCACAGGTCGTCGGGCTCGACCCGGTGGCCGCCGACGGATCCGTGGCCGTGATCCCGTCGCCCGCCGAGGACGAGGCGTCGACCGGCGCACCGGGAACCGTCACGCGCGTCACCGGCCGGGCCGTGGACGGGACCGCGATCGGCGCCTGGCTGGTCCTGCCGGAGGGCGCCTCGGCCGAGCATCCCGCCCCGCTGGTGGTCTTCGTGCACGGCGGACCGCTCGGCTCCTGGACGGACGGGTGGCACTGGCGCTGGAACCCGCAGGTCCTGGCCGCGCGCGGCTACGCGGTGGTGCTCCCGGACCCGGCCTTCTCGACCGGCTACGGCCAGGCCATGGTGCAGCGCGGCTGGGGCCACTGGCACGAGGCCCCCTTCACCGACATGCTCGCCGCGGTGGATGCGGCCATGGCCCGGCCGGAGATCGACCGCGACCGGACCGCCCTCATGGGCGGCTCGTTCGGCGGCTACATGGCCAACTGGGTAGCCGGGCACACGGACCGGTTCCGCTGCATCGTGACCCACGCCAGCCTCTGGGAGCTGCGCGGGTTCCACGGGACCACCGACGACGGGCACGCCTGGGAGCTCGAGTTCGGCGACCCCTACCGGGATCCCTCCCGGTACCTGGAGCAGAGCCCCGCGAACGCCGTGGCGTCGATCCGGACGCCGATGCTGGTGATCCACGGAGAGCGCGACCACCGCGTGCCGATCAGCGAGGCGCTGCGGCTCTGGACCGACCTGAACCGGATGGGTGTCGAGTCCAAGTTCCTCTACTTCCCCGACGAGAACCACTGGGTCCTGAAGCCGCAGAACGCCCGCATCTGGTACCAGACGGTGCTGGCATTCCTGGACCATCACGTGCTGGGCGTGCCCTGGGAGCGGCCGGCGCTGCTGTAGGCTGGCACCCGGAGGAGCCGAGGCGCACGGGCCAAGAGCGGGCCAGGGGAGCGAGGGCGGAGCCGTGAGCGGCGGGCACGCGTGGACGATCCCTGTCGCCGGGGGCGACCCGGATGCGCTGCGGGCCGCCCTGGCGCAGGTGGAGCCGCTCGCCCGCCGGGACCCTGGCGCCATCCGGATCGTGCGCGCTCCCGGGCGCGTCAACCTGATCGGCGAGCACACCGACTACAACGACGGCTTCGTGCTGCCCGCCGCCATCGACCTGGACCTGCGCATCGCGCTGGTCCCCGCCCCGGATCGCCGGGTGGAGATCGTGCTGGCCGAGAGCGGCGAGCGTGGGGCATTCGACCTGGACGCCATCGGGGCGCGCACCGGCACGTGGATCGACTACGTGGCCGGGACCGCCTGGGCCCTCGCCGAGGCCGGCGTGCCGACCCGCGGCTTCCGCGGCCTCCTCGCCAGCACCATCCCGACCTCCGCGGGGCTCTCGTCGTCGGCGGCGATCGAGCTGGCCTCCGCCTGGGCGCTCACCGACCCGCCGGGCGGCGGCATCGACCGGATGACCCTCGCCCGGATCTGCCAGCGCGCGGAGAACGCCTACGTGGGGGTGAACTGCGGCCTCATGGACCAGGCCGCCGAGTCGCTCGGCTCGGCCGGCCGGGCCTTGCTGCTCGACTGCCGCACGCTGGACTGGCGCCCGGTGCCCCTGCCGCTCGACCGCTGCCGCCTGGTGGTCTGCGACACGGGCTCACCGCGCCGCCTGGGCGCCTCGCAGTACAACGCCCGTCGCGCCCAGTGCGAGGCGGCCGTCGCCGTCCTCGCCGCCACGGATCCGTCGATCCGCGCGCTGCGGGACGTCTCGCCGGCCATGCTCGCCGCCATCCGGGACCGCCTGGACGAGGAGACCTACCGGCGATGCGAGCACGTGGTGCGCGAGAACGAGCGCGTGCTCGAGACGGTCGCGGCGCTCGGCGCCGGCGACCTGGCGACGGTCGGCCGCTGCTTCGCGGAGAGCCACGCGTCGCTGCGCGACCTCTACGAGGTCAGCTCGCCCGAGCTCGACGCGATGGTCGAGATCGCAGCGTCCACGCCCGGCGTGCTGGCCAGCCGGATGACGGGGGCGGGCTTCGGGGGCTGCACCGTGTCGCTGGTGGAACGGGGAGCGGAGGCGTCCCTGCGCGACGCGGTGCTCTCCACGTACCCCGGGCGCACCGGCCTCATGCCGCGCGTCTTCGTGGTCGATGCGGCCGACGGCGCGGGCCTGCTTGCCGGGACGTGACCAGCCTCGGACGCCGCCCGACGTACACTGCACACAGCCCGAGCGGGCGGACCCTGCGCGCCCGAACCGAGGGAGGTGCCGCGCCACGATGACCATCCCCGAAGACACCCGGGTGATCCAGCCCGAATCCGAGCGGTACAACGCTGAGCTGGTCAGCCGGCGGGACGAGACAGACGACCTCGCGTACTTCGTGGTGCGGTTCCGTGGCGAGCCCGTCCCCTTCGAGCCGGGCCAGTACATGACGATCGGGGTTTTCGCGGACGACCGGCTGGTCCAGCGACCCTACTCCATCGCCTCCTCCCCCCGCACCGCGGACCAGGGGTACGAGTTCTACGTCCGGCTGGTCCCGATCCTGCGCTTCACCACGCTGCTCTGGCGGCTGCCGGTGGGGCACGAGATGCGGATGACCGGGCCCAAGGGTCGCTTCCAGCTCGAGCCCAATGACGACCGCACCCACCTCTTCATCGCCACCGGGACCGGGATCGCGCCGTTCGTCTCGATGATCAAGACCGACCTCTTCGACGGGAAGCCGCGGCGCACGATCGTCGCGCACGGCGTCTCGTACGCCCGGGAACTGGGCTACCGACGGGAGTTCGAGCAATGGGAGGCCGACGGGCTCCCGATCAGCTACGTCCCCACCGTGTCGCGTCCCGCCGATCCGGCCAACGCCGGCTGGACCGGCCGCACCGGGCGCGTCGATGCCATCCTGGACGACGTCTGCCGGGACTTCCATCTCGTGCCGGAACGGACCGTCGCGTACATCTGCGGGAACCCCGAGATGATCCTGAAGGCCGAGGCGATCGTGCGCGCGCACGGCCTCCCCGAGCCGCATGTCAAGAAGGAGCTGTACTGGCCCAAGGGCAAGGACGCCGGTCTGCCCGGCGACACGACCTCATCCCGCGTGCCGGAGCTGGCCGGCCAGGGCTGACCGCGCCCTGCTCCGGCGCCCGGCGCCGTGTCGCGTCCCGGATCCGTCCCAGCCGCGACGTCCCCTCGTGACGTAGCACTCCCCGGGCGGGCAGGGCGCTCGTGACCTTCGGCCCGCGCGGACGCGAACTCTGGTGGATCGCCACCGGAACATGTTGCGCCGCACTATGTGTTTAGCGGAACCGCACCAACAGGAACCTCCATGCACCCAATTCTCGAGAAGCGGCAACTCTCGCCGAACGTCACCCTCCTCCGGGTCAGCGCCCCACGGATCGCCGAGATCCGCCGGCCGGGACAGTTCGTGATCGTGCGCCTGGGCCCGGGCGCCGAGCGCATCCCCCTCACGATCGCCGATGCCGACCGGGAAGCGGGCTCCATCACGCTGATCATCCAGGCGATCGGGAAGAGCACCTCCGACCTCGTGGAGCTCGAGGTCGGCCAGGCCATCACGGACATCGCCGGACCCCTGGGCCACCCCACGGACCTGCCCGAGAGCGGGCACGTCGTGTGCGTGGGTGGCGGCGTCGGGACGGCGGTCATCCTCCCGATCGCCCAGGAGCTGAACCGGCGCGGCCTCCCCGTGACCAGCGTCATCGGTGGGCGCTCACGCGAGTGGGTGATCCTCGAGGACGAACTGCGCGCCTGCGGCGAGGTCGTGGTGTGCAGCGACGACGGGAGCTACGGGCGGCCCGGGTTCGTGACCGAGGCGCTGAAGGACCTCCTGGACGCCGGCGGGATCGACACGGTCTTCGCGGTGGGTCCGGTGCCCATGATGCGGGCCGTCTCCGAGATGACTCGCCCGTACGGGGTCCACACTGTGGTCTCGCTCAACTCGATCATGATCGACGGTACCGGGATGTGCGGCGGCTGCCGCGTGGAGGTGGGGGGTGAGACCCGCTACGCCTGCGTGGACGGCCCGGAGTTCGACGGACACCTGGTGGACTTCCGCCTGCTGGCGGATCGCCTGACCACGTACCGGACGTTCGAACAGGAAGCCCTCGCGCGTCGCGAGGCGTGCAAGGTGGGAGCCGCGCGATGACCGACCAGCCGACTGCCGAGGGGCGTCCGATCCTCTCCAAGAAGGAGCGGATGAAGATCGATCGGCAGGTCATGCCCGAGCAGGATGCGATCCTCCGCAGCAGCAACTTCCGCGAGGTCAACCTGGGCCTCACCGAGCAGATCGCCTTCCTGGAGGCCGAGCGCTGCCTGCAGTGCCC
>JAKAHX010000195.1:0-1478 GCA_021814735.1 Chloroflexota bacterium
GCCTCGGGCGTCTCGGTGGACTCGGGTGCCCGCGCGGCGTCCGGGGATTCCGTCGGCCGGGGGGATTCGGTCGCACCGGGCGCCGACGTCGGATCCGGCGTCTCTGTCGGCTCGGCGGTCTCGACGGACGTGCCGGCCAGCTGGAGCCGGACGGGGTCGCCCGCGCCGGGGCTCGTGCCCTGTCCGGCGGGCGAAGACAGGCCCGCCGCCGGCACGTGCTCGGCGACCATCTGGGCTCCGAACACCGCTCCGCCGGCCACGAGGACGCCGATCGCGGCAGCCATCCCGGCTCGTGTGAGCCGGGATCCCAGGCGCATCTGCATCTCACCACTCCTTCCCGTGCGCGACGGTCGGCCGCCCTGTCGGCAGGCCGCCGTGTCGGTCGAGCCGCGCGTGCGACCCGTCCACCTCCTTGAGGCAGGTTGGCCGCCGAAGGTTGCAGACCGGTGCAGGCAGGCGGCAGCGGAGGCCCAGCCTGCGGGGGCCGCGGCGCGGGTCCCGCTTGCCTTGGACAGGACTCAGGCAGTGACCCGCCGCCGCGCGAGCATCTCCCCGTGCAGGCCCAGGAGCTCGGGACATGCCGCCACCGCCGCCACGCCCCCCACCGCGGCCACGGTGGCGCAGACGACCAGCGCGAGCGGTCCACCGGCGGCCTGGGCCAGCGCCCCGGCGCCCAGGCTCCCGAGGGGCTGCACGCCGAAGGAGGTCAGCACGTAGAGGCTGAGGATGCGCCCGCGCAGGCGACCAGGGGACAGCAGCTGCACCAGCGTGTTGGCGCTCGTGAAGTACCAGACCTGGGCGGCGCCCGCCACCGCGAGGGCGAGGCAGGAGAGCGGCACCCAGCGCGAGCCCGCGAAGGCGATCACACCGAGGATCATGACCGCGAGCCCGCCGAGCATGAGCCGCCCGTCACCGCCACCCGGTCGCAGCACGGCCACGACCAGCGCGCCGGTGAGGGCGCCGATCCCCATGGAGGCGGTCAGGAGCCCCAGGCCGGGGGCCCCGATCGAGAGCACGTCGCGGGCGAACACCGGGAGCAGCGTCAGGTACGGCATGAGGAAGATGGTGGGCACCGCCGCCAGCAACAGCAGGTACTGCAGGACCCGGTCCCGCCGCACGTAGGTGAGCCCGTCAACCAGGTGCCCCCAGACGCTCTGCTCGACCCGGTCGAACTCGGCATTGGGCGGCAGGTGGATCAGGGTCAGCACGTAGACAACGGCCGCGAAGCTCACCGCGTTGAGCCAGAAGCTGGTGGCCTCGCCGACCAGCCCGATGAGCACGCCTGCCATCACCGGCCCGATCACGCGGCTCAGGTTGAACTGCGCGCTGTTCAGGGCGATGGCGTTGCCCACCGCGTCGCCGCCGACCAGTGCCGGCACGATCGCCTGGAACGCCGGGCTCCCGAGGGCCTGGGCGGTCCCCGCCAGGACCGCCAGGAGCAGGATCTGCCAGAAGGCGATGACGTGGGTCATCGTGAG
>JAKAHX010000195.1:1578-4520 GCA_021814735.1 Chloroflexota bacterium
CCGGCATGCACGCCGTACGTGTAGCCCCGTTCCTCCCGCAGCAACCGCTGGAGGCGCGAATCGAACAGCCCGCCGAGGATCGCGCTCATCACCACGACGGCGTGATAGTCGGGGATCGCGCGCGCCACTCCGACGTGGCCGATGCGCACCTCCGTCTGGGGGGATCCCGGGCGGTCCACGATGACCACGCGGCGCCCGGCGGGGTGCGGGGTGGCGTCCGGGTTCGCCACCGCCGGCACGTCCCCGGTCGCCGTCCAGTCGCCGAACCGCTCGCCGACCAGCTCCGCGACCGGGATCCCCTCGACGTCGCCGGCCACGATGATCGTGGCGCGTCGGGGGTCCAGGAGCTGCGCGTATCGGTCGGCGGCCGCGTCGCGCGACAGCCCGGGCACCGTCTCCTCGGTACCGCCGATCGGCCGGGCGAAGGGGGACGAGGGCGCATAGATGGTGGCGGCGAATGCCCGCTCCGCCCGTCGCCGCGGGTCCGCGCGAGCCTGGAGCAGGTCGTTGACGCGCTCCTCCCGCAGCCGCGCCACCTCGTGCTCCGGGAACGTCGGCGTCAGCATGACCTCGGCGAGCAGGTCCAGCGCCGGCGCGAGGTTCCGCCGGGGAACGGTGACCGTCCCCACCGTGGTCTCCCATCCCGCGCTTGCCTGGATCCCGGCCCCGAGGCGCTCGGACGCCTCGATCAGTGCGATCGCGTCGCGCCGTGCGGTGCCCTCCGTGAGCGCCTCCGCGGCCAGCACCGTGAGCCCGGCCTGCGCCGCGTCCTCGCTCGCGGCGCCTCCGATCAGCAACAGCTGCGCCGCCAGCAGCGGCCGCCCGGGCAGGTGCGAGACGAGCACCGTCAGCCCGTTCGGCAGCACCGTCCGGGCGAATCCGGGGAAGTGGTACGGGCGGGGAAGCCCGGGGACCGGCCGCCGATCGAGCACCTCGAGGCTGCCCTCGGCGTGCGGCCGGTCCTCTGCCGACGCGTCGCGGCTCATGCCGCCAGCGCCCCTGCGCCGGCGCCCGGGACGTAGGTCAGGACGGCGATGTTGTCGGGACGGACCACGTCCTGCATCGCCCGCTGGATCGCGGGCGCGTCCACGGCCAGGTAGCGCGCCAGCTGCTCGTTGATCAGCGCGGGCCGGTCGAAGAGCGTCGCGTACATCGCCAGCCGGTCGGCCACCTCCTCGACCCTGCTCAGCGCCGAGAGCTCCTCCGATTCGATCAGGGCACGGGCGCGCAGCAGCTCGTCATCCGTCACCGGCTCGGTGGCCATCCGCTCCAGTTCCTCGCGGAAGACGGCCTCCACCGTGGCCACATCGGCCTCCGGCCGCACGGTCGCCCAGCCTGCGAGCACCGAGGCTCCCTCCACCAGCGGAAGGACGAAGAAGGCCACGTCCTGGGCGATCCGGCGCTCGCGCACCAGCCGGCGGTAGAGCCGGCTTCCCTGGCCGCCGGCCGCGATCTCGGTGGCGACCTCCAGCGCGTCGAAGGCCGGCGTGCCGAACGGCGGGATGCGGAAGCCCAGGTGGACACGCGCCAGCGGGACGCGGTCGGGGACCTCTGCGCGCACCTCGCGGCCGATGTGCGGCGGCAGGCTGAGATCGCCCAGCGGCGGGATCCCTGGGCTGGGCGGGATCGGCCCGAAGTACCGGCGCGCGCTCGCGATCGCCTCGTCGACGTCCACGTCGCCCACGATCGCCAGGACCGCGTTGTCCGGCGTGTAGTAGGTGCGGAAGAACGCCCGGACGTCGTCGAGCGAGGCGGCATCGAGGTCGGCCATGGAGCCGATGGGCGTGTGGTGGTAGGGGTGATCCTCGGGCATCACCGCCGCCAGCAGCCGCTCGTAGAAGGAACCATACGGCTGGTTGTCGTAGCTCTGCCGCTTCTCGTTCTTGACCACGTCGCGCTGGTTGTCCAGGTTCTCCTGGTTGACCGCGTCGAGCAGCGTGGCCATGCGGTCCGCCTCCAGCCACAGTCCCAGCTCGAACCGGTGCGACGGCAGCGTCTCGAAGTAGTTGGTGCGGTCGAAGTACGTGGTGCCATTCACCACGCCCCCGGCCGCCTGGATGATCGCCAGGTGCTCCGCCTTGCCCACGTGGCGCGAGCCCTGGAACATCAGGTGCTCGAAGAGGTGGGCGAACCCGGTCCGACCGGGCTGCTCGTGCTTGGAGCCCACGTCGTACCACACGTTGATGGCCACGACGGGCGCGAGATGGTCCGGCGCCACGAGCACGCGCAACCCGTTGGCCAGGCGGTGCTCGACGAAGTGGACCGACGGGAGGCTCGGGTCGATCCCGGGCATGGGACCTCCGATAGTGGACGCCACGACCGTTGGTGGATGCCACGCCGGAACCCTCGGGCACGACGCTGCCGTGCGATTGTGCCACCCCTTCGGTGGTTCCGTCATGCGGCGGTGGAGCGCCGCGACGCTTGACAGATGCCATGCGGGATGTTAGTCTTACGTCTAACGGCAAGACGATCTGAGTGACACACCCGATGGCAGTCCAGCAGCGCTCCACGCAGCTCCCCGACGGGGAAACCCGGAGCCCGCGCGTGCGCGGCCTCCCGTCGTCGGCGCGCCTGGCGATCGCGTTCGACGCGCGGACGTCCTACGACTTCCTGATCAGCATGGCGATGCGCAACAGCGAGGTGGCGGAGCTCGCCGCCGAGGACCGGCGCTGGCTCGTCGAGGCCCGCGCCTCGCTTCCCGCGGACGTCCGTGCCGGGATCTTCGTGGGGTCCGACGACGACGAGGGGCTCGCCACCGAGGTGGCGCGCATCCTGGTTGCCCGTCCAGAGATCGCGACCGCCGCGGACCTCGTCTCGGCCGTGGAGGACATGACGCCGCGGACCCTGGCGGAGGCGCTGGCGCGGCGGGTGCAGGACGAGGCCGGCGCGCCGATCGAGGCGGAGGTGACGCGCGCGCTGGGTGGCGATCGCGATGCGCTGGC
>JAKAHX010000196.1 GCA_021814735.1 Chloroflexota bacterium
GACTGAGGCGCCGCGCCCGGGGCGCTCCCACGAGGACGACATGGTGGCCTGGGGACGGGTCGCCCGGCTGGAGACGGTGGGTCGGCGCACCGGCCTGGCCCGCTCGGCGGTGGTTGGTTTCGTGCGGGAACCCGACGGGTCCCTGCTGATCGCGGCCGGGGACCCTTCGGCGGGATGGGCGCGCAACCTGCTCGCCGAGCCGCGCTGCCGGGTCACGATCGGCGAGCGCACGTTCCGTGCCGTTGCGGAGCCGCTCGACGGTGCCGACCATGCTCGAGCCGTCCGCGAACTGATCCTGCGCTATGGCACGCCCTCCGAGCGGCTCGGATCCGGGCCGTCCTTCCGGTTGCGCGAGATGCCGGCGGCCTGAACCGACACCCTGTCAGGACCGACGTGCCGTCAGCCGGCGCGAGATGCCGGCGGCCTGGACCGACGCCCCGAGAGGCTGCCCGAGGTTCCGGCACTCCGCCGCCGTCACGTCGGCCCCGGCGGTGCCCGCGGGCACCGCCGAGCGCACGTATCGCGCCCTGGATCCTCCCCGCGCGCCGTCCTCGCCGCTAGACTGCGCGCAGCACTCGCGAGGGGGAGGGACCGTTGCCCGAGAACCAGCCCGGCCGCCCGGTCGAGCCCGGGTCCGCACCGGACGACCACGAGCACCCGCCCCGGCTGCAGCGGGGCAAGACCGTCCATGGCGAAGCCGCCAACGCCGGCCACCGCGTCCTTGCGCCCGACGATGCCGAGGTGGAGGCGTACCTCGAGACGGCCCTGCGCGCACCAGCGCCCGAGCGGCCGCAGGTGGACCGCCCGGGCGGCGGCGTCCCGCGGGGTGAATCGAACGCGACGCAGCCCGACACCGTCGTCGTGCTCGACTTCGGCAGCCAGTACGCCCAGCTGATCGCACGTCGAGTCCGCGAGCTGAACGTCTACTCCGAGCTGCTTCCGTTCGACACGCCGTGGCCCGAGATCGCCCGCCGCAACCCCTGCGCGATCATCCTCTCCGGGGGTCCGAGCAGCGTCTACGGCGAGGGAGCCCCGCACCCGGACCCGGCGCTGTGGGCGGGCGGCGTCCCCATCCTGGGGATCTGCTACGGGCTCCAGCTGATGGCCGAGGAGCTCGGCGGCGAGGTGGTGCCGGCCGCCAAACGCGAGTACGGACCGGCCACCATCCAGGTGGTCGAGAGCGACGCGGCGGGGGAACGGGCCCGTCTCTTCGCCGGCACGCCGCGCGAGCAGTCGGTCTGGATGAGCCACGGCGACTCGATCGTGCGGGTGCCTGACGGGTTCCGGCCCACCGCCCAGACCGACTCGACCCCGATCGCCGGGATGGCCGATCCGCGGCGCCGCCTGTACGGGATCCAGTTCCATCCAGAGGTCGTGCACACGCCCTCCGGGCGGGACCTGCTGCGCAACTTCGTGCTGGGGATCGCGGGAGCCCGACCGACCTGGACCCCGGCGAACTTCATCGACGCGACCGTGGCGGAGATCCGGTCGCGCGTCGACGCGCACGCGCGTGCCACCGGGTCCGACGGCAAGGTGATCTGCGCGCTCTCCGGCGGGGTCGATTCGGCCGTCGCCGCGACGCTCGTCCATCGGGCCGTGGGCGACCGACTGACCTGCATCTACGTCGACCACGGGCTGATGCGGAAGCAGGAATCCGAGCTGCTCCGCGCCACCTTCGAGCGCAACCTGGGCATGCGCCTCGTGATGGTCGACGCGCGCGAGCGCTTCCTGGCCCGGCTGGCCGGCGTGGTGGACCCCGAGGAGAAGCGCCGGATCATCGGGAACGAGTTCATCCGGGTCTTCGAGGAGGAGGCGGCCAAGCTCGGCCGGATCGACTTCCTCACCCAGGGAACGCTCTACCCCGACGTCATCGAGTCGACGGCGCCCGAGACCAAGGCGGCACAGAAGATCAAGACCCACCACAACGTGGGCGGGCTGCCCCGCGACATGCGCTTCCAGTTGATCGAGCCGCTCCGCTACCTCTTCAAGGACGAGGTACGCAAGGTTGGCCTGGCGCTGGGGCTGCCGGAGGCCATGGTGCAGCGCCAGCCGTTCCCGGGCCCCGGCCTGGCGATCCGGATCATCGGCGAGGTGACCGCCGAGCGGCTGGACACGCTGCGCGAGGCCGACTGGATCGTGATCGACGAGATCAAGGCCGCCGGTCTCTACCGCGCCGTGTGGCAGAGCTTCGCGATTCTGACCCCGGTGCGCAGCGTGGGGGTGATGGGTGACGGCCGTTCGTACGCCAACGTGGTGGCGATCCGGGCGGTCACCAGCGACGACGGGATGACGGCGGACTGGGCGAAGCTCCCGTACGACGTGCTCGGGAAGATCAGTGCCCGGATCGTCAACGAGGTCCCCGGCGTCAACCGGGTCGTGTACGACATCAGCAGCAAGCCTCCAGCGACCATCGAGTGGGAGTGAGCGTGGACGAGCGCGTGGACGCGGCCCAATCGCCGACGACGACGGATCCGCACGAGCTGGAGGGCGGTGCCGCCGGGAGCGCCGCCCCGGGCAATCCACGAGCGGAGGAGCAGCCGGACGGGCCGGAAACGCCGGCCGGCGGCGTGCCGCAGGCGCCGGTCGACCCCTCCGACCCGACCGCCGCCGTCTTCGATGCGGTGGGCGACCCGGTGCCGGCGCGCAGCTTCGCCCCCGGCATCGACGATGCGTCGCTGGGCTTCTCGTCGACCGTGCGTGTCCCGCCGGGCTGCCCGTGGTGCGGGGCGGTACTCGCGGACCACGACCTTGCGACGTGTCCCTCGTGCGGGGCTGCGCTGCGGCCGGTGGCGGAGATCCCGGAGATCCCCGGCGTCACGGTCGCGCCCATGGACGTGCGCCGGACGGTGCGCGACGTCAGCCCCGAGATCCGGGCCCTGGTGACGCCGCCGGTGACGGACGAGATCGCCGTCCCCGGATCGCGTCCCGAGCTGGGACCCCCCGACCCGGCCGTGCGCCGTGCCATGCTCGAGCTGGAGCTCCAGTCCCTGCGGGCCCAGGGCCAGGACACGGACCCCGACAGCGAGCCGGCCCCCGATCCGCGGCCCGAAGGAGGAGACCGCGCGGCCGGTTGACCGAGCCGTTCGACGAACGCGTGTCGCACGGCGGCCGCTCGTCCGCCCGCCGCGGCTGCGCGACCGCCCGTCAGCTGCCGGCGGTCGGCGGGCCCGAACCGGTGCTCGGACCGGACAGGCAGGCCAGGGCGCTATCCTCGCCCTGTGCACACACGCGCTCCCGTACCGGGCCCGTCGTTCCTGGAGGAGCTCCCCGTTGCCCTGCCCTCCGCGCCAGGGCAGGTCGGTGCCACCGCCCGCGTCGGGATGACCGCGCCGTCCGCGACCGACGATGGCTGGTGGCTGGCGGTCCTGTTCGTCCACGACGACGACGGGATCCTGGAGGCCGGCGAGTTTGCCCCGAGATCGGGCCCTTCCCCGGTTCCGCCGCTGCACGTGATGGGTCCCGTCCTTGCCGGCGCGCTCTCCGGGCTGCTCCTCGAGGAGGATGGCCGTCAGCAGCTTCGGCTTGCGCTCCCGGCACCGGCCGACGAAGGGCGGGCCTGGAGTCAGCCGCTGGTGCTCCGAATGGCGGTGCGCTGGGAACCCATGCGTGCCGCGACGATGCCGTCGGCGGAGCTCGCCCGGGCGGCCCTGGAGGCGTTCCGGCGCTCGTTGGTCGCCGCCGGAAGCCCGGGGTGAGATCCCGATGATCGTGCCCCCCCGCGGCACGACCGGCGCAGCCGGCCCGGGACGGGGAGGCACCGTGGCCGCGGTGCGCGCCATGCTGTCCTCGCCCTCGGCCTGGACCGTGGGGGCGGCGGGGTTCCTCGCACGTGGCGGCCTCCTGGTGCTGGCGCTGCCGATCCTCTCGCTCCCGACGCCGGTGGGGGTGACGCTCCTGGTGCCGCCGCTGGGGGTGACGACGAGCGGTCTCTCGCCGGCATTCGCCTCGGAACTGCTCGCGGCCGGCGGTGCGATCGTCGTGTACCTGCTCGTGGCCCTGCTCGTGGCAGCGCTCGGCGAGGATGCCAGCTACCGGCGCGTCGTGGACGGGGCCGCTCGCCGATCGACCGCCGTCACCGTCGCACGCCTGGTCGGGGTCGAGGTGCTCGCACTGCTGCCGGCCATCGTCGCGGCGGTCGTCGCCACCGCCCGGCTCGTCGCGGTGGGTGAGCGCGAATACCTGCTGCCGTCGTCGACCTCGGTCCCGTTCGTGGTGCGCGTGGTGCAGGAGGCTGCGGCCTCGGTCATCGCGGTCGGCCTCGCCCTCGTCCTGGCCGACCTGCTGAACGCCCTCGGATCGCGCGCCGTGCTGCGTCGTGCGTACCCGTCGAACGGCTCAGCCAGCGCCGACCCGGGCGCGGACGGCGCGGCCACGACCGGCGCGCACCCGGGCGCGGACGGCACGGCCACGACCGGCCCGGCCACGACCGGCCCGGACGCGATGGACCCAGGTGCGACCGGCCGGGGCACGGCCATCACCGGCGCCCCCGCGGTCGACGGCCGTCGGACGGGGGCGACCC
>JAKAHX010000197.1 GCA_021814735.1 Chloroflexota bacterium
CGCGGCCCCGGACGCCCCGGTGACCGGGCCGGTGCCCTGGGGGGCCCAGCTCCCCACGCCACTCACCGCGCCGGCCGCGGCCGGCGCCGGGGCCGCGCCCGGCAGTCGCTGGCCGGGGCCCGGAAGCGGCTGCGCCATGGCTGCCGGCTCCTCGCGCACGACGTTGACGCGGAAGATGGTGCTGGCCACCTGGTGGCGGATCAGGGAGCGCAGTTCCTCGTAGAGCGCGTACGCCTCCTTCTTGAAGGCGTTCAGCGGATCTTCGCCGCTGTAGCCGCGCAGCCCGATGCCGCGGCGCATGTCGTCCAGTTCGGTGAGGTGCTCCACCCAGAGCGCGTCGATGGCACGCAGCAGCACGATCCGCTCCACCAGCGACCACGTCTCGGCGCCGTGCTCCTGCTCGAGCGCCTCCAGGCGGGCATCCGCGAGGTCGCGCACGTGCTGTTCGATCGCCTCGCGCGAGCCCACGTCCCACAGCTCGTCGGCCGTGGTGCCCGGACCGGTGAGGCCCAGCGCCTTCAAGGCATCCGCCAGGCCATCGATGTCCCACGCGGAGGGATCCTGGCCCTGCAGGAACCGATCCGCGAGGGTCGCGATCTCCTGGTCCAGGAAGGCGCGTACGGTCTCCGTCAGGTCCTCGTTGCGGAGGACCTTGTCGCGTTCCGCGTAGATGGTCTCGCGCTGCTTGTTGATGACGTCGTCGTACTCCACGACGCGCTTGCGGGTGTCGAAGTTGTAGCCCTCGACCCGGGTCTGGGCGCTCTCGATGGTCTTCGAGACGAGCTTCGACTCGATGGCCACGTCTTCCTCGAGCCCCAGCCGCTCCATGAGTCCGGCCACGCGGTCGGACGCGAAGCGCTTCATGAGGTCGTCCTCGAGGGAGAGATAGAAGCGAGATGAGCCCGGGTCGCCCTGGCGACCAGCCCGGCCGCGCAGCTGGTTGTCGATGCGGCGCGCCTCGTGCCGCTCGGTGCCGATGATGTGCAGGCCTCCGGCGGCCACCACCTTCTCGTGGTCCTCGGCGCACTGCGCCTTCGCCTCGTCGAGGGCCGCCTTGTAGACCTCGGCCGGAGCGTCGGCCGGGTTGATCCCCCGCTTGTGCAGCGCAGCCGAGGCGAGCCCCGCCGGGTTGCCGCCGAGGAGGATGTCCGTGCCGCGGCCGGCCATGTTGGTGGAGATGGTGACCGCGCCGGAACGTCCTGCCTGCGCGATGATCGACGCCTCGCGCTCGTGGTACTTGGCGTTGAGGACCTCGTGGTGGATCCCGCGCCGGCGCAGCATCTCCGAGAGGTGCTCGCTCTTCTCCACGCTGACCGTGCCGACCAGCACCGGCCGCCCCTGCTCCCGCAGCTCTGCGATCTCGTCGATCAGCGCGTCGAACTTCCCCTGCTCCGTTCGGAAGACCAGGTCCGGCAGGTCCTCCCGGATCATCGGCCGGTGCGTGGGGATCTCCACGACCTCGAGCTTGTAGATCTTGTGGAACTCCTCGGCCTCCGTCATCGCGGTGCCGGTCATCCCGGCGAGCTTGTGGTAGAGGCGGAAGTAGTTCTGGAAGGTGATCGTGGCCAGGGTCACCGACTCGCGCTGGACGCGCAGCCCCTCCTTGGCCTCGATGGCCTGGTGGAGCCCCTCGCTCCAGCGCCGTCCCGGCATCTGCCGGCCCGTGAACTCGTCGACGATGACGATCTCGCCGTCCTTGACGATGTAGTCGCGGTCCCGCTTGTAAAGGGCGTGCGCCCGGAGCGCCTGCTCGAAGTGCCGCGCCAGGCGGGGGTCGGCATCGAAGAGGTTCTCGATCCCGAGGAGCTTCTCGATCTTGTCGATCCCCTCCTCGGTGGGAGAGACGGCCTTGTCCTTGAGATCCAGGAAGTAGTCACCGCCCTCCTCGGCGCCCTCGGGCCGGGGCTTGAGGCGGGGCACCAGGCGGGCGAACCGGTAGTAGAGGTCGGCGGACTCCTCGGCCTGGCCGCTGATGATCAGCGGTGTGCGCGCCTCGTCGATGAGGATGTTGTCCACCTCGTCGACGATGGCGAAATACCGCTCCCGCTGCACCCGCTGCGAGAGTTCCACCACCATGTTGTCGCGCAGGTAGTCGAAGCCGAACTCGTTGTTGGTCCCGTACGTGACGTCGGCCGCGTACGCCTCGCGTCGCTCCACGGGGCGCATGTACATGAGCGACTCGTCGCTGGTGTGGTACTCGGGGTCGTAGAGGAACGCGGCATCGTGCTGGATGATGCCGACCGAGAGCCCCAGCCCGTGGTAGATCGGCCCCATCCACTGCGGGTCGCGCTTGGCCAGGTAGTCGTTCACGGTCACGATGTGCACGCCGCGGCCGGACATCGCGTTCAGCGCGGCGGCGAGGGGCGCGACCAGGGTCTTGCCCTCGCCGGTCTTCATCTCGGCGATCTTGCCCTGGTGGAGGACCACGGCGCCCAGGATCTGCACGTCGAAGTGCGGCATCCCCAGCTTGCGCCGGCTGATCTCGCGGCCGGCAGCGAAGACCTCCGGCAGCACGCCGTCCAGGACCTCGCGGAGCCGTGCCAGGTCGGCCTCCTCGCGGGCCTTGCGCAGTTCGGCGCGCCGCTCCGAGTCGGGGTGCTCCAGCTCGTCCGCGTCGGGGGGCGTGGGCGCGGCCTCCTCGGAGACCTCCGCCCGGATCTCGGCCATCCGCTGGCGGATCTCCTCGTCGGAGAGGGCGGCGAATTCCGCTTCGAGCGCGTTGGTCTGGTCGACGAAGGGTTGCAGGCGCTTCAGTTCGCGATCGTTCGAGTCGACGAACCGGGACAGGAAGTTCAGCATCGGACCGTCAAGTATAGGGGCCGGTCGGTCGTCGGCCCGGCCCCGGTGGGGCGGCGTCGCCGGCGGCCCGGGCGCGGTGCGGTTCGGTGCGCGGGCCCGATGGCACGGTCGGCGGGCGTGGCCGCATCCCGCCAGGGGGTGTGCCGCCTCCGCTCGGGGTCAGCGCCAGAAGCCGGCGCCGTACCCGACCAGGAGGATCACGAACGTCAGCAGGCCCAGCCCGCCGAAGAGGACGATTCCCCCGGCCGCGCTCACCGGCTGGGCCTCCGGGTTGCGCAACGCGGGCAGCCGCCACCGGCCCGACCGGAGTTGCGTCCGGTAGTCCTGGTCCGCTGTGGGCGATGGCTCCAGGCCGTTGGGGCCCGGTCGATAGAGCTTCAGGGACACCGTTCACCTCGGGTAGTGCCGATCCGCGAGGGCTCGACCAGGGAGGCGGGCGCCGTGCGGCCCTCCCCCTCCTCCCACAGCAGCATCTCCTCGACCAGGTTCAGCTCGCTGGAGAAGAGGGCGCCGACGGACTCGCCCAGGTGGATGCGCCGGATGGCCTCGCCGATCAGCGGCGCCACCGACAGGGTATGGATCTTGGGGATGCGCTTCTGGGGCGGCAGACGCACCGTGTCCGTGACCACGACCTCGCGCACGGCGGACGCGGCGATGCGGTCCACCGCGTCGCCCGAGAGGATGCCGTGGGTGGCACAGGCGTAGATCTCGTCCACGCCCTCGCGCTGGAGCGCACGGGTGATCTCCATCAGCGTCCCGGCCGTGTCGATCTCGTCGTCCACGATCACCGCCCGCTTGCCGCGGACCTCGCCGATCACGTTGAGGACCTCGGCTCGGTCGAGATTGCCGACGCGGCGCTTCTCGATCACCGCCAGCGGCGCGTCGAGCAGTTCCGCGAACGCCCGCGCACGCTTGGCGAAGCCGAGGTCCGTCACCACGACCGCGTTGGTGAGCGACTTGCGGCGGAAGTAGTTCGACAGCATGTGGACGGCGGTGAGCTCGTCCACCGGGATGTTGAAGAACCCCTGGATCTGGCCCTGGTGGAGGTCCATGGTGAGGAGCCGGTCCGCGCCCGCCACGGAGATCATGTCCGCCACCAGGCGCGCCGTGATGGGCACCCGCGGCTGGTCCTTCTTGTCCGACCGGCCGTACGCGTAGTACGGCACGACCGCGGTGATGCGGCCCGCGCTCGCCCGCTTGAACGCGTCGATCATGATCATCAGCTCCATGATCGACGTGCTGACCGGGGAGCAGGTGGGCTGGATCAGGAAGACGTCGCGGTCGCGAACGTTGTCCAGGATCTTGACGAAGATGTTCTCGTTCGCGAACTGGAAGACCTCCGCCCGCCCGAGGTCCATCTTCAGGTAGCGCCCGATGCTGCGCGCGAGATCGGGGTTCGCGTTGCCGGTGTAGAGGTCGAACCGCTCCACGTAGACGGACACGTCACGTGAGCCGAAGGAGCTCACGCGGCCGCTCCGCGCGTCGAGGCTTGCCTCTCGTGCCGGACTCCCAAGGCGCTCACCGTCTCATTGCCCATCGCCTGTGCGGCGTGTGCCCGCTGGCGATCGACCGTCCTGCCGGGCGTCGCCATTGTCGCCCAAGGCCCGGTGTTCCGCCAGCCCGGCGCGGAAGACCGCGATCCCCGCGACCTGGTCGCCCTCGTTGAGGCGCATGACGATGACGCCACGGGCGGCGGAGGAGTA
>JAKAHX010000198.1 GCA_021814735.1 Chloroflexota bacterium
GTGGCCTCCCTGCTAAGCCAGCGCTTCCTGGTGCCGCTCGGCCTGTCGCACACGTTCCTGCAGGGAGAGCGGCCCGTGTCGGGACCGGCCGCCCACGGCTACGACTCGGCGCCGACCGGCCGGCCCGTGGATCTCTCCGACGGCTCGGGCTACCTCCCCTTCACGTCGTTGGCCACCGCTCTCGGGACCGCCGGCGCGCTCGTCACCACTGCTGGCGACCTGGCGCGCTGGGCGCAGGCCCTCTACGGCGGCGACGTCCTGCCCCCGGCCACCCTGTCGGCCATGCTCGACGTTGGGCTCACGCGCGGGCTGCATCCTCGCTGGCCGTACGGGCTCGGCGTGCAGCAGATCACGTATCGTGGACAGGTCTCCTGGGGGCACTCGGGGCTCCTGTCAGGGTTCCACGCCGCCATGCGCTACTTCCCCGCCACCGGCCTGACCATCGTGGTGCTGATGAACGACGACACCGTGAACCCGGACACCGTGGTAGCCACGCTGCTGGATGCGCTGGAGACGGGCGCTCCGGGCGCGGCTCTGCCCCCCGGATCGCAGGCGGCGACCCCGGCGTCCCTGAACGCGAGGCAGGCAACACCGAGGGTGCTGCCCGCCTCGACGCGCCCCTGAGGCCCGACCGTGCCTGACGCGGCCAGCGCGATGCGCAGTGGTCCGACGATGCACGCCCCGCCCGGCGGTCGTCGCGTTCTCGTCTCGTTGGCCCGGCCCGCACGCGGGCCTCGCTCCGACCGTGCCCGTGCGTTGCGCGCACGTCCCCTGGTGGGCGCCATCGCGCTCTCCCTCGCGCTCCTCGGTGCCTGGCCAGGCGGCGCCCCTTCGATGCGCGCCGCGACCCCGTCAGGCACCCGGCAGGGACCGCTGCGCACGTATGCCTCCCGTGCGCTCGCCACGGCTCCGGCGAGGCTCGAGACCGCCGCGATGCTGGTCCAGCCCACGGCGCCACCGCCACCGTTCACCCCGGCGATCGCTGCCAGGCTGACGGCCGCGCTCGCCCGGCTGCGGACAGCCGACCACCTGCCGGGCATCCAGGCGGTGGTCCGGTACCCGGACGGAGCCGCCTGGAAGGGCCACGCGGGGTTCGCCGACCTCGCCGCCCGGCAGGCCATGGGCACCTTCACGCTGCTCGACGCGGGCAGCATCACCAAGACGTTCGTCGCCGCCCTCGCCATCCAGCTTGCGGGCCAGGGCGTCTTCGGCCTGGACGACCCGGTCGAACGCTGGCTGCCGGCGCTCCCCTACGTGGGCGGCGTGACGATCCGCGAGCTGCTGGACCACACCAGCGGGATCGAGGATCCCTTCAACAACCAGCCATTCCTGGCGACCCTGGGCGCCCATCCGCGGCGGGCCTGGACGGCCGCCCAGGTGCTCGCCCTGGCGGGCAAGCCGTATTTCGCCCCCGGCCAGGGCTGGGCCTACTCGAACGCGAACTACATCCTGCTCGGGCAGGTCATCGAGCGCGCCACCGGCGAACCGCTCGCCACCCTGCTGCGCCAGCGGTTCTTCGGCCCGCTCAAGCTCACCCATACCTACCTGCAGGGCGAGGAGCCGGTGAGCGGACCCGTCGCGCACGGCTACGAGTACACCAGCTACCGCACCTGGACGGTGAAGGACCTGTCCGACGGGTCCACGTACCTGCCCTTCACCTCCCTCGCCACCTCGCTCGGCGCAGCCGGCGCCCTCGTCACCACGGCAGACGACCTGGCCCGCTGGGCGCTCTACCTGTACCGGGGCCGCGTCCTGCCCCCTGCCGAGCTCTCGCAGATGCTCGACTTCGGGCTGACGAGCGCCTTCCACCCCAGGCTGCCCTATGGACTCGGCGTCCAGCGACGGAGCCTCGACGGCCTCGGGTCCTGGGGCCACGCGGGGTCGCTGTCCGGGTACCGGGCCGCCATGCGGTACTTCCCCGCCGCAGGCGTCTCGATCGCGGTGCTGGCCAACGGCGAGGACATCGACCCGGACGCGGCAGTGGCCACCCTGCTGGCGGCCCTCTACGCCGCGGCTGGTTCATAGCCGCCCGCGTGCAGGTAGGCTGGACGTTCGTGACCGCACTCCGCCACCCACCGGACCCCGGCTCCCGGCTCGAACAGATCCGGCCCGTGCCCGCGACGCCGTACCACGCCCTCAACCCGACCACCCGCCTCGTCCTCGGACTGGCCACCGCGATGGTCGACCTCGTGGTGCCGGGGCTGGCGGGGCCGGTCGTGGCGCTCGTGGTCGCCGGCACCTCGACCCTGGTCGCGCGCAACCTCGCACGGGTGGCACGTCCCGCCCTGGTCCTCGCGGTCCCGCTCGGGCTCCTGGCCGCCGCCGAGCGGCTCCTCCTGGGATCCCGCAGCGGCGGACCGGCCGCCGCCTCCCCCTCCGACGCCGCACTGCTCGGCCTCGAGGTGCTGCTGCGGGTCGGCGTGCTGGTCGCGGCGGTCGTGCTCTTCGCGGACACCACCGACGGCCGCGTGCTTGCCCTGGACCTGGAGCACCGCGGGGTCTCGCGGCGGCTGACCTACGGGACCCTCCAGGTCCTCGGCCTGGGACCCGCGGTCTGGGCGCGGATCGCGCAGATCACGGCTGCCCAGCGTGCACGCGGCCTCCGCGTGGGCGGCGGGCCGTTCGCCGCGTTCCGTGCGAGCCTCCCGCTCGTCTTCCCCACGCTCGTCTCGGCCCTCGGCGACTTCGCCGAGGGGAGCCTGGCCCTGGAGTCCCGTGCCTCGGGCCGTCCCGGGGCCAGGACGCTCCTGTGGTGGCCACCGGACCGACGGGCCGAGCGGGTGCTTCGCTGGGCACTGACGGCGCTGGTCCTGGCAATCGTCGTGCTCCGCGTGGCCGGCAGGCTGGGCTGATGATCCGCCTCCTCTGCCGCGGCTATGCCTACCCCGTCATGACCGCGCCCGCCCTGGGTCCCCTCGAGCTCGCGGTGGACCACGGGGAGGTCGTGGGCGTCATGGGGCCCAACGAGGCCGGCAAGACCACCCTCGGCCTCGTCCTGTCCGGCATGGCACCGGCGGTCGTGGGTGGCACGCTGGATGGCTCGCTCGAGATCGATGGCGTTGGAACCCGCGGGCAGCCGGCCCACGAGCTGGCACAGCGGGTGGGGTACGTGGCCCAGAACCCGGCGACGCAGCTCAGCCACCTCAGCCGCACCGTCTACGAGGAGGTCGCCCTCGGGCCCATGAACCTCGGTCTCCCCAGGGAGGAGATCCTGGAGCGCGTGGACGACGCGCTGGCGCGCCTCGGCCTGGAGGACCTCGCACTGCGCGACCCGCGCCGCCTGTCCGGCGGCGAGGCCCAGCTGGTCGCCATCGCGGCGCTGCTCGCCATGCGACCGAGCCACCTGGTCCTCGACGAGCCCACTTCCCAGCTCGACCCGGCGGGCACGCGCCTCGTCCGCCACGCCCTCGCGGAGCTGGTGGGCCAGGGGGCGGCCCTCGTGCTGATCGAGCACAAGGCCGACCTCATGGACGGGCTCTGCCGGCGCATCATCGTGCTCGACCACGGGCGGATCGTGCTGGACGACGCGGCCGACGCGGTGTTCGAGCACCCCGACTTCCTGCGGCTCGGCCTCGTACCGCCCGCCCGGGTGCGGCTCCGACGGCTCGCCGCGAGCGCCGGCGTCTCCCTGGATCCCCTGCGGCTCGCCACGGCCCTGGCCGACGGAGCCCAGTCGTGAGCGCGGCGCGGGAACCGGCGACCACCCGGGCCGACGCGACGGTGCCGGCGGGCGCAGGCGCCGGGGCCGCAGGTCGCGCGGTGCCGGAGATCCGCCTCGACGAGGTCGGCTTCGTCTACCCCGACGGGACGCGAGCGCTCCGATCGATCTCGCTGGCGATCCCGCCCGGCAGCGGCGTGGCGATCGTGGGCGAGAACGGGAGCGGCAAGTCCACCCTGCTCCGACACCTGGACGGCCTGCTGCGTCCCACCGAGGGACGCATCCTCCTGGATGGCCACGACACTCGCCGGGTCCCGGTCGAGACACTCGCCGCCAGCGTGGGCCTGGCCTTCCAGGATCCCGACCTGCAGATCTTCGCGGAGCGGGTGGACGACGAGGTGGCCTTCGGCCCGCGCAACCTCGGCCTGTCCGGGGATCCGCTCACGGCTGCCGTCCACGAGGCGCTGCAGGCGGTGGGCCTCGAGCGGCTGGAGGCCGCCAACCCCTTCAACCTTGGCTACTCGCGGCGGAAGCTCGTCGCCCTCGCCTCGGTCCTCGCCATGCGCGTGCCGGTGCTCGCCCTCGACGAGCCCACGACGGGACAGGACGGTCCCGGCCTCGCCCGCGTGGTCGCCGTCGTCCGCGGGGCCATCGCGGAGGGCCGCACGGTGATCGCGACCAGCCACGACATGCGGTTCGTGGCCGAGACGTTCCCCCGGGTCGTGGTCCTGCGCGCCGGCCGTGTCGTCGCCGACGGCTCGCCCGCCGAGGTCTTCGCCCCCGGGAACGCCGAGCTGCTCCGGTCGACCCACCTGGAGCCGCCGCCCGCGGCCCG
>JAKAHX010000199.1 GCA_021814735.1 Chloroflexota bacterium
GCCAAGGCCGAGTAGGTGACGCGACCCGACGACAGCTCGCGCAGCATCGAGCGGACGGGCCCGTCCAGCCCAGGCACGACCCGCGCCACCCGCTCCACGATCGCGGCACGGACAGTGGGGTCGTCGGAAAGCACGCCCACCAGGACTGCCAGCAGCAGCAGGGACACCAGGAACCCGACCATCGCGCGCAGCGCCAGCGCGGCGGAGAGCAGGTCGCCGCCGATCTCGGAGAACTCGTCGAGCAGGTCGCGGAGCTCGACGGCCCGGGAGTCACCGCCGATCCGGGCGATCCACCAGGCGAGGCGGGAGCCGGGGTGCGGCTCGAGCCGCCGGAGGGCGGCACGGTACTCGCGACCGCCGGCCAATCAGTCCTCCAGGTCCCTGAACAGGGCCTCCTGCCCGGGCGACTCGAGCGGCGGCGGAAGGGGCACGTCCGGCTCCCCGGCCCGACCGCGCGGGCGGAGCATCGCCCTGATCTGCGAGCGACGGACGTACACGCGGCGGCCGGGGCGCGCACTCTGGATCCGCCCCTCGCGCGCCCAGCGGCCCAGCGTGGAGGGACTGACGTGCATGTTCGCCGCCGCGAGGATCCTGCTCGCGTCCGCCAGGGTGATCCAGTCCGACGGCGGCTTGGCCATGTCAGCTCGCGCCTGGTCCGCCCGTCTCGCCGGTGGCCCCGGCCGCCTTGCCGGTCCCCTTCCCGGCGGTGCCCTCGGCCGCGGCGGAGGACCCGCTCGAACTGCCGGCGGACGGCGCGCTCTTGGACGATCCCTTCGACGACGCGCCGTGACTCGCAGCGCGCGCGTCCTTCTTCGCCCATCCCGAGCCCTTGAACACGATGGCGGGCGGCGTGAGGACCTTCCGCATGGGGGCGCCGCAAACCTCGCAGGTCGACGGTCCGTGCGCGTGGACGCCGTGGATCACCTCCACGGTGTGTCCGCACGCGGTGCACGCATAGTCGTAGACGGGCAACCCTTGACCTCCTTGCCGCTAGCCGCGCAGCAGCCGCATCCCGCACTTCGGGCAGTAGAACGCGCGCTCGTGGCCCGACACGAACCCGCAGGAGGCGCAGACCAGCCCACCGGCGCCGGCCGCGGGGACCGGTCGCTCCGACGGCATCATGCCGATCGCGTACTGGCTCGCCAGCACGTTGGTCAGCAGGTTGGAGAGGATCTTCTGCGCCGTTCGATCCGTGTCGCCGCGTACGCCCTTTCCGCCCCACCCGACGACGGCCCGGACCAGCATGTCGCCGGTGGCCTCGTCCCAGTGGGATGCGACGCCCCCGACGATCGCGTTGTACTCGGGATAGCCGGAGGTGTCCGTCTCGCCGTGGAGCAGGGACACGGCGAGCGTGTCGAATGCCAGGTCCACGGCCCCGAGCGTCTCCAGCACGAGCAGCGCGTGCCGCGCGATCGGACTGTCCGCGTGGTGCGCCGTGAGCCACTGCATCGCTTCCGACGGCTGCACGATGCTCGGGGACGCCTCGCTGAGCTCCACGGGCAGCGGATACAGCACGTCCACGTCCGTCTTGGCGACGCCGGCCAGCATCTGGGGAAGCTCGCGCAGCGCGGCCTGGCCGTCCTGCATGCGCACGCCCTCCGTGCTCTTGGCACGGTAATGGATGCGGACCTCGAACTCCTCCGGGACGATCTCCTCCGGCTCCGGCAGGGGGGGCGGCGCAGGCTCGTCCGGCTTCTTGCGGCGTTTCAGGAACTCCAGCGGCACGTCAGGACCTCCAGGTCGAGCCGTCACAGGCGTCGGCTTCGACCCTGCCATCCTACCAGCCGGGATCGCCGCGCCTCGGCGCTGGCGCCGCCTGTCGGTTTACGCCGGCTCTCCCACGCGCTCGGCGAGGACTGCGACCCGCTCGCGGAGCGTCTCGAGGCGGGCCTGGGCGTCCGCCACCACCTGCGCGGGCGCTCGCGTCACGAAGTCGCGGTTGGCCAGTCGGGCCTCGGCGGATGCCAGCTGCCGGCGGGCGTCCTCCAGCTCACGCTCCAGCCTCGCCCGCTCTCGCGCCAGGTCGGCGGAGCCCCGGGTGAGCCGCACCTCGTGTCGCTCGATCACCACCGAGAGCGCCTCGCCGGCTTCCAGCCCCTCGCGGTCGGCCACCGGGGTCAGCCGGGCACGCGCGAGCTGGGCGACGGCCGGTGCGAGCTCGTCGAACGCGGCGCGGGCCTCCGCGTCACCCAGGAACAGGCGGCCCTCCAGCCAGGTCCCGGGATCGATCCCGGCCTCGGCCCTGGCGTTCCGGATGCCCCGCACGATGTCGAGCAGGTCGCGCACGGGCCGTTCCACCGCCTCGGCGTCGGGCACCAGGGCCCGCTCGGCCGAGGCGTCCGGCCAGTCGGCAACGATCAGGAGGTCCGCATCGTCGCGCCGGTGCGGCAGCCGCTGCCAGATGTCCTCCGTGATGAACGGCATGACCGGGTGCAGGAGCCGCAGGTACCGGTCCAGCACCCAGGCCAGCACCTGCCAGGTCGCAAGGCGCTGCGACGGGGCGACGTCCGCGCGCAGGCGAACCTTGGACAGCTCGATGTACCAGTCGCAGAACTCCGCCCAGATCGCCTCGTACAAGGTGGACGCGGCGTCCCCCACGCGCAGCTCGTCGTAGGCGGCGGAGACGGCCTGAACGCGGGCCGCCACGCGGCTCAGGATCCAGCGCTCCGCCGGCCCCAGGTCCGCGGCCGGAGGCAGCTCCAGCGGCGCATCCGGCGCGGTCTCGGCCGGCCGGGTTCCCAGGACGAAGCGCGCGGCGTTCCACAGCTTGTTGCCGAAGTTCCGAGCGCTCTCCAGCTTCTCGCGCCCCAGCCGCGTGTCGGCGCCGGGCGCCACGCCGTAGACCACGGCGAAGCGCAGCGCGTCGGCGCCGAGTTCCTCGATCACGGCCAGGGGGTCGATCACGTTCCCCTTGGTCTTGGACATCTTCTGCCCGTAGGGGTCGCGGATCAGGCCGCTCAGGTAGACGTGCCGGAATGGCGCCTCGCCCATCAGCCACTCGCCCAGCATCATCATCCGGGCCACCCAGAAGAAGATGATGTCGTAGGCGGTCTCCATGACCGTGCCGGGATAGAAGCGCTGCAGGTCCTCGGTCCGATCGGGCCATCCCAGCGTGGAGAAGGGCCACAGTCCGCTGGAGAACCAGGTGTCGAAGATGTCCTCCTCCTGCACGAGCTCCGCCGCCGGGCGTCCGCAGGTCTCGCACGCCTCGGGCCCGTGCTCCGCGTCGCTCACGGTCACGTGGCCGTCCGGGCAGTACCAGGCCGGGATGCGGTGGCCCCACCAGAGCTGGCGGCTCACGTTCCAGTCGCGGATGTTCTCGAGCCAGTCGAAGTAGACCTTCTCAAAGCGGCGCGGCACGATCCTGGTGCGCCCCTCGCGCACCGCCGCAAGCGCCTTCTCGGCGAGCGGCCCCGTCCGGACGAACCACTGCGTCTTGAGGCGCGGCTCCACCACGTCGTCGCTCCGCTGGCAGTGGCCCACCACCATGTCGTGAGACGTGACGGCCGCCAGGTCGCCCCGAGCCTCCAGGTCGGCCACGATGCGCCGTCGCGCCTCGTAGCGGTCGAGCCCGTCGTAGGGAGTGCCCGTGCCCGCCACGCGCCCCTCGTCGTCCAGCACGGTCACGAAGGCGAGACCGTGGCGCATGCCGGTCGCGTAGTCGTCCTGGTCGTGTGCCGGCGTGATCTTGACCGCCCCGGTCCCGAACTCTCGGTCCACGACGTCGTCCGCGATCACGCGCACGTCGCGTTCGACGAACGGGACCCGGACGGTCCGCCCGATCAGCCCGCGGTACCGGGGATCCTCGGGATGGACCGCCACGGCGGTGTCACCGAGCAGCGTCTCCGGGCGCGTGGTGGCCACGGCGATCCAGGCATCGGGGTCGGTGGTCCCGTCGTCCCGCACGAGGTGGTAGCGGATGGTCCACAGCGAGCCCTTCTCGGGCTTCGGGATGACCTCCAGGTCGGAGACGCTCGTGCGGCAGCCGGGACACCAGTTGATGAGCGCCTCGGTCCGGTAGGCCAGCCCGTCCCGGTACAGCCGGTGGAAGGCCACCCGCACGGCCCGTGCCGAGACGGCGTCCATGGTGAAGCGTTCGCGCTTCCAGTCGGCCGAGGCGCCCAGCCGGCGGTGCTGGTCCGCGATGATCCCCTGCACCTCACCGACGAACTGCCACATGCGCTCCAGGTAGCGCTCGCGACCCAGCGACTCGCGGCTCTCCCCCTGCTCCGCCAGGCGGCGGTCAAGCACGTACTGGGCCGCGATCGACGCGTGGTCTTTGCCCGGCAGCCACAGGGTCGGGCGACCCGTCATGCGGGCGTGGCGGATCAGCGCGTCCTCCACGGTGGCCCGCTGCGCGTGTCCGAGATGCAGCGCCCCGGTGACGTTGGGCGGCGGCTGGATGATCACGAAGGGCGGCTTCGACCAGTCGGCCCGGCTTCCCGTCCCGTCGGGCGCGAAGACGTCCGCCG
>JAKAHX010000200.1 GCA_021814735.1 Chloroflexota bacterium
GCGCCCGCAGCGCATAAGGAACGACCCCGGGAGGCGGGTCCCAGGGTCGTTCGGTCAGGATGCAGATTGGTTGCGGGGGACGGATTCGAACCGCCGACCTTCGGGTTATGAGCCCGACGAGCTGCCGCTGCTCCACCCCGCGACCTCGAACTATACGCCAGTCCCGGGCCCTCGGTCAAACGCGGGCGGGATCAACGGACCGGTATCCGCGAGACACGTCGCCTGATCGGCCTCCCGGCCCTGGGGCCGGCGAGACACGTCGCCTGATCGGCCTCCCGGCCCTGGGGCCGGCGAGACATGTCGCCCGATCGGCCTCCCGGCGCTGGGGCCCGCGAGACACGCCGCGTGGGCGGCGCCCCGGCGCTGGGGCCCGCGACACACGCCGCGTGGGAGGCGCCCCGGGTCAGTCTCCGAGCTCGTCCCGGAGCGGGCGCGCCACCTCGTCCGCCAGCGCCTGCAGACCGCCTGGGCCGGTCCGGGGATCCATGTAGAAGACCAGATGATCGCAACCTGCGCGGGCGATGGCTCGGCCGTACGCGAGCGCGGCGGCCCGCTCGTCGGGGCCGGGGCCTACCCGGCGCTGCACGGACACCTCGACCGTCGAGCGGTCACGTCCCGCCGCCTCACACGCCCGGTCCAGGGCCTCGAGCTTGTGCTGGAACTCCTCCACGGTCCCGCCGGAGAAGTTCCAGCCGTTCGCGTAGGTGGCCACCAGGCGCATCCCGACTCGCTCGCCCTGCGTCCCCAGCCAGATGGGCGGTCCCCCGGGGGTGCGCGGGGATGGGTCGTTCCGCGCATGGTCGAGTCGGTACGGGGCCGCGTCCACGCTCACGCCGCCCGTGTCGCCGCTCGCGCCATCGCCCGCCTCGGGCCACCTGCCAGCTTCCGGTAGGAACAGTGCCCGGATCACGCGCAGCCCTGCCTCCAGCTGGCGCAGGCGATCGGGGACCTGGTCGAAGGGCATGCCGTACGCGCGCATCTCCGGCTCGTGCCACCCGGCCCCGAGCCCCAGCACGAACCGCCCGTCCGTGGCGTGGTCCATGACCGTGGCCATCTTGGCGACCAGACCGGGGTGGCGATACGGATTGGCGAGGACCAGGTGCCCCACCTGCTTGCCCGGGACACGATGGGCGAGCAGCGCCAGCGTGGTCCAGCCCTCGAAACAGGCGCCGTCGCCGTCGACTGGGTAGATGTGGTCGAAGGTCCAGGCCGAATCGAAGACGTCCAGCTCGCCGGCCCGGGCCCAGATGGCGTCCAGGGTGACCCAGTCGACTCGCTGGGGTGCCGTCTTGAAGCCGAGTCTCATCAGATGCTCCTGTCGCATGCTGCCTGGCCGAGCGTATGTCGGATCCGTGCGGGCCGCATGACACGGAACCGCGGGCCCGACAGGTGCGTCCCTTCCTCGGTCGTGCGATCCGCACTGCACCGCAGCATTGCACCGCAGCGCCCCGGCGGTGCCCGAGGGAGGCATCGTCAATGTTCCGTTCACGGCTCCTCGCGGTCGTCCTCGCGGGCGCGGCGATGGCGACCATGGCGGCGCCGGTGGTCGCGGCCCCGGCACCGGTCACGCTCACCGACGGCATCGCCGCCGGGGTCGTCCGGGGATCGGTCGGGTTCGGCCAGGCCGGGATCGTGGTGCCGGCCGGCACGTACGTCACCTACCTGGTCCAGACAGAGCCGGCGCTCGCCGGGCGGCTCCTCGAGATCTGGACGAGATCGGCCACATCCGGCTGGCAGCGGGCTACCAGCCGCACGGTGGCCGCCGATGGCTCGGTCCACTACTTCGCGCGCGTCACGGCGTGGACAGCATTCCAGGCCCGCTTCGCGGGCGACGACGCCAACGCGGCCGCCGTCGCGCATGGCCGGGTGGGCAACGCGTCGGCGCGCGGGGACGCCACGCTGGTGATCGGGTGCGACGAGTTCCAGGCCCAGACCGGGTCCGCCGGGACGGCGTCCCTCGAGCGGCGCCTGGCCGTGCGCGCCGGGGCCGTGCTGCGGATCCGCCTGTGCTCGAACGCGTCGACCGGCTACCGCTGGGACGCCCCGGTGCTGGACGGCCGCTACCTGTCCCTGCTGGCGCACCGGACCATCGCGCCCGCCGCCGGCATGCTCGGCGCGGCCGGCAGCGAGGCATGGACCATCCGGGCCCTGCGCACCGGTCCCACCACCGCTACTTTCACCTACAGCCGGCCCTGGGCGGGCGGCGAGAAGGCCACCTGGAGCCTGCGGCTGGTGATCAGCGTGATCCGCTGAGTGCCGTCGCAACGGACCTCGCGCGGCACGTCGGGCCGCGACACCAGGACGGTGCCGCGGCCCGATGATTCGCAGCCTCGCGTGCCCCACCCACGGGTCGCATACTCGGCACGTGCTTGCGCCGGTTCGCACCAGGTCTGCGCCGGTGGCGCTCGCGGTCGTCGCGGGACTGCTCGCGGTCGCCACGCTGCTGGTGGACATCCTGGAGCGGACGCTGGGCGTCCACAACGCCGATGCGGTGTATCTGCTCGCCGTGGTGGCCGCCGCCGTCGTCTACGGCACGGTCGCCGCGATCGCCACGGCGGTGGCTTCCTTCCTCCTGTACGACTTCTTCTTCGTCGAGCCCACGCTCACGCTGAGCGTCGCGGACCGGACGGCATGGCTGGACCTCGCGCTGCTCCTGGGCGTTGGCGCCATCGTGGGTCAGCTCGCGGCCACCCAGCGGAACCGAGCGGAGGCAGCGGAGCGGCGAGAGCGTGAGTCGCGGGCCCTGTACGAGGTCACGCGGGCGCTGGCCCGTCGCCCGGAGCCGGAGGACGGGATCGCCGACGTGGTGCCCACCCTGGCCGCCGCGGCCGGCATGCGATCACTGTGGGTGGGGATCGGTCGGGCGCCGGACCAGGAACGGACGGTCGCCGCAGCCGGCCCCGATCAGTGCACGGTCCCGCGGCTCCACTGCCTGCTGCGGTCGGGATCCACGGGCCCGCCAGACTGGGTGGCGCTCCATGCGCGGTTCCGCTCCGAGGACGCGACTCAGGCCGCCGACGCCACCACGTATCGCGTGGTCATCGAGGCGGAGGGCGAACCCTGCGGCTCGATCTGGGGCGTGCGGGAGGCGCGAAACCGCCCACCCGACGAGGGGGAGACACGGATCCTCTCCCTGGCCGCCCACCAGATCGGCCGGGCCATCGAGCGCAAGCGGCTCACGGAGCGCGCGGCGGCGGCCGAGATCGCGCGGCGCAGCGAGGCGATCAAGAGCGCCCTGCTCGACTCGGTCTCGCACGACCTCCGCACGCCGCTTGCCTCGATCCGGGCCGCGGCCGGTAACCTCATGGACGCCGATCTGGCCCTGTCGCCCGAGGATGCGCGCGAGGCCGCGGAGACGATCGACCACGAGGCAGAGCGGCTGAACGAGCTGGTCACGAACCTGCTGGACATGAGCCGCATCGAGGCGGGCGAGCTGGTCGCGCACCCGGAACCCTTCTCGCTCGATGACGTGGTGCGCGGCAGTGTCGCCCGCCGGCGCCAGCGGCTGGGTCCGCGCCGCGTCGTGGTCGACCTCGATCCCTCGCTGCCGGCCGTGCTGGTAGACGGCCTGTTCGCGGAGCAGGTCCTGGCCAATCTCCTCGACAACGTCGCACAGCACACCCCGCCGGCCACCACGGTTCGCATCCACAGCGCGCCGCCGCCGGTGCCGGGCATGGTGCGGCTGGTGGTCGAGGACGATGGCCCGGGCGTCCCGCCGGAGGCGCTGGATCGGCTCTTCGACAAGTTCTACCGGGTGCGCCGGTCCACGGATGGCTCGCGAGGCGGCACGGGGGTGGGGCTGGCGGTCGCGCGCGGACTCGTCGAGGCGATGGGAGGCCACATCGCTGCCCGGCAGAGGGCCGGCGAGGGCCTCGCGTTCGACATCGATCTGCCCGCTGACGAGCGCCAGGGGTGAGGACGCGCTGATGGAGGACGGTCGGCGCGAGGGGACGGGGTTGCGGGTCCTCTTGGTGGAGGACGATGCGGAGACGCGCCGCCTGGTCGCCCGCAACCTCGAGGCGCACGGCTACCAGGTGGACCTGGCGCCGGACGGCGCGACGGCGCTCGAACGCTGGGAGGCCCGCCGACCGGACCTGCTGCTCCTGGACCTGGGGCTGCCCGACGTGGACGGGCTTGAGCTCATCCGGCGGATCCGCCGCGAGGCGACCACCCCGATCCTGGTCCTCTCCGCCCGCGAACGCGAGGAGCAGAAGGTCGCCGCGCTGGACCAGGGCGCGGACGACTACGTGACGAAACCGTTCGGGATGTCGGAACTGCATGCCCGGCTGCGCGCGCTGCTGCGCCGCGCCCCGGGCCCGGAGCGCGAGCTGGACGGCTCGCTCCGCGCGGGCCGCATCCGGCTGGACCTGGTCCGTCACGAGGTGCGCGTCGGCGAGATCCCGGTGCACCTCACGCCCAGGGAATACGAGCTGCTGCG
>JAKAHX010000201.1 GCA_021814735.1 Chloroflexota bacterium
CGGAGGCCGCGCGCCATGCCGGTGCCTCGGTGCTGGCGCTCGAGTACGAGGCGTACGAGGAGATGGCGCTGGACGTGCTGGGCGCGATCGCGGACGAGATCGAGGCGCGCTTCGGCGTGCATCGGGTCGCGATCCTTCACCGGACGGGCCGCGTGCCGCTGGGAGAGACGAGCGTCGCGGTCGTGGTGGCCGCGCCGCACCGGGGGGCGGCGTTCGAGGCCTGTCGCTACGCGATCGACGAGCTGAAGGGACGGGCCCCGATCTGGAAGTCCGAGCAGTTCCGGGACGGCTCGGTCTGGATCGGGCAGCCCGCCCGCGCGGGCGCGGACGCCGGAACGGGGAAGCCGGTGGGGGCCCGGCGCGAGACCGTGGACCCCGGCCCGGACGGTGCGGGGGATCGCTGAACTTCGGGTCATCGGCCACGATCACCTGGCCGCGGCGCGGGTTCCGCCGCGGCCAGGGTTCCGCCCGCCCTTGCGCGAGGGCCCATACTAGGCACCGCCTGCGTGACAGCAGAGGTGACCCGACCTGTCCAGACCAGATTTCCGCGGGATGGCCTCCCGCAGGTTGTCCGAGGAGCGTGACCTCGCGTCCGTCTTCGCCCGTCTGGTCGCGAACGAGCCGCGCCCGGTGGGTCCGGGACGGCATCACGGCGCCCACGGCGCAGACGATCCGGAGCCCCTGCCGGCAGCCGTGACGATCGCCTCGGCGGCGGATGCCGGGCGCCGGCGCCTCACCGGGAGGCGCCTGCGGCGGCGGCTGGTGCGCCTCCTGCGGGCCCAGCTGGATGCGCAGCAGGTCTGGCTCGGGATCGCCGCGCACTTCGACCGGGACGGGCTGGGTGGGCTCGCCGCCCTCTTCCGGGATGGGGCGGGCGAGCATGGCCGCCGGGCCGCCGAGATCATGCGGTACCTGGCCTCCCGCGACGTGGCGTTCGAGCTCCCGCCCATCGGCGCGGCACCCACGCGCTATCGGTCGGCCGCACTCGCCGTGGGGGTGGCCCTCGAGCGCGCGATGCGCACCGCGAGGCGCGCGGACGCGGCTGCGGGCTCGGCGGTGTCTCGCCGCGACCTGCGCACGCTGCAGTTCCTGGAGCGGTTCGCGGAGCCCGAGGCCGAGCAGGAGCGGCGGCTCCGGAAGCTCCTCGGCATGCTGGCGAGCGGGCTCAACGCCTACCAGGCCGAGGCGCTCCTGCGCGAGCCGGCGTAGCGACTCAGCGGCGGATCCGCTCCATGTTGGGCGGGTGCACCAGCACGTCGACCGCCTCCCGGTCGCCGAGGCCGGCCACCACCACGCGGTTCCGTCCGGTGGCCTTGGCCCGGTACAGGGCGGCGTCGGCGGCATGGAGGAGCACGTCGCCGCTCGCACCGTGGTCGGGATACGCGGCCACGCCGAACGACATCGTGACCGGCGGCAGCAGCGCGCCCAGCGGCTCCAGCCGCTGCGTCTGCAGGCCCTGGCGCAGCGACTCCGCCCGGCGGCGCGTGTCCTCCAGCGTGGCCTTGGGGAGGATGGCCACGAACTCCTCGCCACCGAACCGGCAGGCGATGTCCTCGCCGCGGACCGCCCCCTGGAGGAAGCGGCCGACCTGCTGCAGGGCCACGTCGCCGGCGGCGTGCCCGTAGGTGTCGTTGAACTCCTTCAGGTGGTCGAGGTCGGCCATGATCAGGCCCAGGCTGTAGCCGTCGCGCCTGGCCCGCCGCAGCTCGCGGTCGAGGGACTCCTCCATGTAGCGCCGGTTGAAGAGCCCGGTCAGCGAGTCGCGCGAGGACTGCTCCGTCAGGATGCCGCGCACGCGGATGTTCGCGAGGGCGAGCGCCAGCTGCTCGCCCAGATCGGACGCCAGGATCTCCCGGCGCGCCATGAGGTCGTGGACGCGACGCGGCTTCACGCGGCGACGCACCTGCAGATGCAGCACGCCGTAGATGTCGCCCTGGGCCGCCAGCGGCACGCAGAGCAGGCCGGTCTCCACGGGTTCGTCCACGTGCCGGCAGCGGGGCTGCCCGTCCGACGCGTCGACCCGGTGAACCCGCCCGCGGCGCAGCCCCCAGCAGTCGGAGGGGGCAAAGACCCGCTGCACGGGAGCCGGGTCACCCCAGGAGGCGATGGCCACGGCAGCGCTGCGCGTGGTGGTGAGCTCGTAGAGCGCGCCGGCATCGCCGTCGAAGAGCGACGGCACGATGCGGCCGACCACCGCGCACACCTCGTCAGGGGTCTGGCTGGCGTGGAGCATGGCGGCGGCCTCCGCGAGGAGGGACGTCTCGCGGATCTCGCGACGAAGGGCCTTCGCGCGACGGCGGAGCCGCGCGAGGTCCCGCCGCCCGTTGCGCAACGCCTGCCTCCCTCCACGAGCCGATGCGGCATGGATCGTAGCATCACGTGCCGCGGTGCTCAGCGCCGTTCCCGCGTTCCGGTGCGCCGATGCACCGGAACGCGCGCCCAGGGGCGCCCGGCGTGGAGAGACGATACGTGGCGATGGGCGGCGCCCGTATCATGCCGCCGTGATCGCACGGTCCGACAGTGACCTTGCTGCTCTCGCGGACGACGTGCTGGCCGTCGCCGACGCCGTGGCGCGCCGACTGGCCGAGACCGCGCGGGCCCGCACCAGCCTCGCCTGCCAGCGCGCCATGCTGCGTGCCGTCGGCGTGACGGGCCTGGCGCCGAACGGGCGCCCGCTCGCCATGGAGGTCGTCGAGCGGTTCGCCGGCCGGGCGGGCCGGAGGCTACAGTCCGGGGTCGCGCTGCCGTTCGCGCTCGCCGCCCACGAGTACGACCTGGACCCGCAGGAGCTGGCACTCGAGGTGGCGGCGGGTCACGTCGATCTGGCGGCCGAGGGCGAGTTGCTCCGGGGCCGGTCGCGCTCGGAGCCCGCGCGGGCGCTGCTGGGGGCATGGCTGGCTGCCGCGGACGAGCGGTTCGAGGCCAACCGCGTCGCACGGGCGGAGCTCGTCAGCGTGCTCGGAACGCCTCCCACGCCGGGGATCGCCACCGAGGTGCGCTCGTTCGATGCGCGCGAAGCGGTCGCCGAGGCCGGC
This sequence comes from Chloroflexota bacterium, assembly GCA_021814735.1. Lineage (GTDB taxonomy): Bacteria > Chloroflexota > Limnocylindria > Limnocylindrales > CSP1-4 > JAJYNJ01. The sequence continues at coordinate 3,036 of JAKAHX010000201.1, forward strand.
GGGCTGGTGACCGGCGGCGCGGACCTGGTGCGGGTGCGCGTGCCGCGGGACGGGGAGCTGCGCGATGACCTGGGGTTCGCCGTCGCCGGGGACGACTGGCCGGTGGGAACCGAGGCCCCACCGCCCGCGGGGAGCCAACGGGGGCTGGCGCTGCTGCGGACGGCGCTCGACGAGGCGGGCGCCCGGAACGGGCGCTACGCGCGGCTCGCCACGAGGCGCGTGGGCCTCGCCGCGCCCGAGCTGGCGGTGGTGGCCGGTTTCGAGCGGGTGGACGCGGTCTTCACCGACCCCATGGACGCCGTGGCGGAGTACGGCGTGCACCCGGACCGGGCCCTGGTGGACCATGCCGCCACCCATGCGCTCCTCCGGCGCACGGGGGCTCGGCTCGTCCTGGGGCCCGGGCCCAGGGTCCCAGGCGAACGGCGGGCGTCGACCGGTTCCGCCGGTCCGGCCGAGCCGGACGACGCGACCGAGTCCGGCCGGGCGCTGGCGCTGCAGGCGCTCAGCCGCGCCTTCGCCCTGCACACGGGCATGGTCGAGGACCAGCTCGAGCTTGGCGCGCTGCCCGCGTTCGCGGTGTCCCGCGGTCCGGGCGCCCGACCGCTGGTGGAGGTCGCCCTGCGCGCGCTCCTGTTCCCGGGGCAGCGACTGCTGGTGGACGACCACGTGGCCGCGGCCTGTGGGCCCGCGCTCGCGTCCCGGCTGACGTCGTGGTGTGCCGGCGGTGCACAGATCACCACCGTGGTGGTGGGGGAGGGGGCCGACCAGCTCGCGCGGACGCGCGACCAGCTGCGGTCGGCGACGGCGGCGGCCACGGCGCTCGCGACTGCGCGCGAGATCGGCCCGCTGCGGGGTGCGGCGCTCGAACTCGCGCTGGCGATCGTCGGGGCAGCGCATGCGCTGCTCCTGCGCATCGACCGCTCGTCGCTGGCCGAGGCGATGGGCCGATCGGAGTGGCTGGGCGCGAGCGGGATCGAGTCGCTGGGCCCCGGCGACCCGGCCAGTGCCTGGGCCTGGAGCACCCTCGAGCCGGCGGCTGGCTGATCGGCCGCGCGACTCCGGTCCCGATCGGCGGCGGGCCACGGCCCGGCGCCCGGCCGCGCCCAGACGGAGCCGACCGGGGCGCGGTGCGCCAGGCGCGCGGCTCAGGCCGAGGCCGATGCCTCGATCCCGCGGTCGACCGCTGCCCGCATCACCGCGGCGATCTCGTCGATCTGCGCCTCGGTCGTCACGAACGGCGGGCCCACCATGACGATGTCGCCGTCGGCGCCGTTGGCGTTGCCGGTGCCCGAGTAGAACAGCACGCCCCGATCGCGCCCGGCCGCCAGCACGCGTTCGGTGACCTGCATCGAGCGCGCGAACGGCGCCCGCGTCTCGCGCTCGGCGACGAGCT
>JAKAHX010000202.1 GCA_021814735.1 Chloroflexota bacterium
AGGTCGCCCGCTCCCGAGACTCCGCCGCCGATCACGACGCACTGCGGTGTGAGCGCGACGATCATGTTGGCGATCCCGATCCCGACGAAGCGGCCCACCTCGGCCAAACCGTCGAGCGCCCGCCGGTCGCCCCGAGATGCCTTCGCCACCGCCTCCTGCACGCTCGCGGTCCCGCAGAGGCTCGTGATCCGGTCCGAGCGCGCATAGGCCTCGAGGCACCCGCGGTTGCCGCACGTGCAGGGCAAGCCGTCGGGCTCGAGCGTCTGGTGGCCGAGCTCGCCGCCCGTGCCGTCCGTGCCGAGGTAGATCCGTCCGTCCAGTGCAATCGCGCCTCCCACGCCGGTGCCCAGCGTGAGCCCGATCATGGACCGTGCGCCCCGGGCTGCGCCGAGTCGCAGTTCCGCCAGGCCGAATGCTCGAGCGTCGTTGATGAGGGCGGTCGGGACGCCCACCGCCGCGCTGACCGGCTCTGCCACGGGGTGCCCGGCCCAGTTGCCGGGCATGTTGGGCAGGAAACGGGTCCTGCCCGTGCGGGGATCGTACAGGCCTGGCACGCCGATGCCGACGGACGCGAGCCCTGGGTATCTAGACCCGCTGACGGCGGCCACCTCCACCAGCTGGCGCACGACAGCGTCCGGGCCACGTGACCCCCTTGTGGGCTCCTGCCCACGATCGATCTGGCGCCACCGTCCCCGCGACCGCGCGACCACGGCCCACTTCAGGTTGGTGGCGCCCAGGTCCATCCCCAGGTGCAGGCTCGCCAGGACTCCGATACCGGGGAGCGTCCGCGCGTCCACGGGTCCTTCGGCGACCCGCGCGGAGACGTGAGGGCCCGGCCTAGTCACGATCCATCGGCCCTGCCGTGGAGAGAGCGCCAGACGCGCTCCGGCGTGAGCGGCAGCTCGCGAATCACGGCGCCTGTGGCATCACGGACAGCCGCCGCCACGGCCGGCGCCACGCAGAGCAGCGCGCCCTCGCTCATCCCCTTGGCGCCATACGGCCCCGGGCCATCGGCGTTCTCCACGATCTCGCTGTGCAGCTCAAGGGGCAGATCCATGCTGGTGGGGATGCGGTAGTCGATGGCGCCGAGGTTCCGGATCCGACCGTGGTCATCGAAGATGTAATGCTCCATGAGCGAGTGACCCAGCCCCTGGATGGCTGCGCCCTCGTCCTGCATCCGGACCTGGAGGGGGTTGAGCGCCCGGCCGACGTCCGAGACCGTCACGTAGCGCACCAGCGTGATGTCGCCCGTCTCCCCGTCGACGTCGGCCTCGACGGCGGTGCAGTTGAACTCCCAGAAGGCCGCGCTCCCACCCAGCGGGTGTCCAGGCTCCTCCTCCTTGCGCATCACGCCATTGCCGATCAGCTCACCGCCGAGGCGTCCCAGCCCCTGCCGGAGCACCTCGAGGGTGGGAACCTCGCGGTCCGGCAGGCGCACGACACCCCGTTCCACGACGATACGGGCCTCGTCGACCTCGTGAAGACGCGCGGCCATGCTGCGGAGCTGGTCGCGGACCTGGCCACATGCGCGCTGGATCGCGGTGCCCATCAGGACTGTCGAGCGGCTGGCCGACGTCTGCGCGTCGTACGGCACCGTGGCCGTGTCGCCCATCACCACGGTGACGGCCTCGAGCGGCGTGCCGAGCTCCTCGGCGGCGATCTGTGCGAACACGGTGCGGGCGCCCTGGCCCATGTCGGACGTGCCCGCGTAGACGATGACGCTGCCGTCGGCGAGAAGCCGGACGGTCGAGTAGGAGAGCCCGGTGGTGGGCCCCGACTTGATGCCGATGGCGATGCCGCGTCCCCGGCCCGGGGGGAGCGGGGTTCCCCACCCGATCCTGGAAGCAGCCGTTCGCACCGTCTGTTCCCAGTTCCCGTCGGCAGGTGTGTCGAACGGGATGAACGCCTCGCCCTTGCGTGCGAGGTTGCGGAGCCGGATCTCGAGGCGATCAATCCCCAGGGCTCGTGCGCCCTCGTCGATATTCGACTCGACAGCCCAGTTGACCTGCGGGTTCCCGAAACCCCGGAACGCGGTTGACGGTGGAGTGTGCGACAGGACGCTCCGAGCCACGACCCGTCCCGAGGGGACGCGGTAGGGGCCGCAGGCCGGGTAGCTGCCCTTGCTGACGACCCGGTCGGCGATGTCCGCGTATGCGCCGATCAAGTAGTCAGCCGCGACATCCTGGAACGTGAACGTGCCGTCGTCGCGGAATCCGGTGCGAACCCGCACCTTGGCCGACGCCCTGCGCGCCGCCTGGAACGTCTCCTCCAGGCTGAGTACTAGGCGCATCGGATGGCCGGCGCGAAGTGCCATGAACGCGACGAGCGGCTCGTACTTGGTGTGCTGCTTGCCGCCGAATGCTCCGCCCGGGTCGGGCGCGAGGACACGGACCTTCGCCAGCGGCACCTGCAGGAGCTTCGCGATGATCCGCTGGAGCCAGTACGGGTGCTGGATGGTGCTCCAGATGACGATCCCGTCCTCGTCCGGGGCGGCCATGAATGCGTGCGGCTCGATGGCGAAATGCGTGACCATGGGGAACTCGTACACGTGCTCGACAACCAGGTCCGCCCCGGCTGCTTCCACGTTCCCCCAGTCGACGCGGTGCTCGCGCAGAACGTTCGTGGTGGCGAACGGGTCACCCGGCCGCAGCGCCGGGTCCTGGACGAGGGGAGCACCCGGTGCGAGCGCCGCCTCGAGCGTGACGACCGCCGGCAACTCCTCGTAGTCGACGTGCACGAGGCGCGCGGCCTCCTCCGCCGCGTCACGCGTCTCGGCGGCAACCGCGGCCACGGGCTCGCCGTGGTACTTGGTCTCATCCTCGGCGAGCACGGGCCGGTCCTCGAACTGTGGCCCGAAACGGGGCATGGGCCGGGGCAGGTCCGCGGCGGTCATGACCAGCCGGACGCCCGGCACTCGCCTTGCTGCGCTCGCGTCCACCGAGCGGATGCGGGCACGTGCGCAGTCGAGCGTCACGAGCTTCACATGGAGGGCATCCTCCAGGTGGATGTCCGCGACGTATCGCTGCCGTCCCGTGACCCGGTCGTGGCCTCCGCCGCGCGTGACGGAGGCACCAACGCCGTCGCGGCTCACTGGTCCGCTCCCTCGGCCGCCGCCAGCACCGCCTCTGCAATCTGGCGGTAGCCGCCACAACGACAGAGATTGCCAGCCAGACCTTCCTGGACCTCGCTGAGCGATGGATGCGGGTTCGACCCGAGCAGGGCATGTGCCGACATGAGCTGGCCCGGGATGCAGTACCCACACTGCGCCGCGCCGTGGTCCAGGAACGCCTGCTGGAGCGGGCTCAGGTGGCCGTTCCGTGCGAGCCCTTCGACGGTTGTCACCGAGGCGCCGTCGACCTCGACGGCCAGTACCAGGCACGAGTCCACCGTACGCCCGTCGACGATCACGGTGCACGCGCCGCACTCGCCCACGAGGCAGCACTCCTTGGCTCCCGTGAGCTCCAGGTCGTCACGCAGGACGTCGAGGAGCGTGTGATGGGATGCCACGCGGAGAGAGCGCGGCCGACCGTTGACCGTGATCTGGATCGGGATCGTGTCGCTCACTCCATCACCCCTCGCCAAGTCGGTCGAGCGCCGTGCGCAGCGCCCGTTGGCCTAGGACGCGCAGCATCGCCAGCCGGTACTCCGGGCTGGCCCTCATCGAACGCGGCGAGGGGCTGGCCCCCGCGAACATGCGCTCGAACACGCGGGCTTTGGCGTCCGCGGTGGCACCGGGATTGGCCAGCGTGCCACTGTCGTCCACCTCCAGCACGGGGCGCGGACCGACGCTCCCGTAGGCCAGTCGCGTACGCCCGGTCTCGTCGACGCTGCACGCGAGCGTGACCGACGCGAGGTCGTGCCCGCGGCGCCGCGTACGCCGGACGTGCGTCGCCCCAATCCGCCTGGTGGGCAGCGGCAACTCGATCGCGGTCACCAGTTCGCCCGGTTGCAGCGTGGTCGTCCCGGATCGCACGAAGAACCCGTCGATCGGGATGCGGCGCGTGCCGGCCTGCCCGACGACGACCACCGTCGCACCGTACACGAGGAGGGACGGCGCAGTGTCGGCGGCCGGGGACGCGTTGCAGATGTTGCCCCCCAGGGTTGCGCGGTTGCGGATCTGCACGGAACCGATGACGGACGCGGCCTCCGCCAGTGCCACGAAGTATCGTCGCACCAGCGGGTCGGCGGCGATGTCCGTCATCACCGACGTCGCGCTGATCCAGAGGCGGCCCTCCTCCTCGCGGATCGTGGGCCTAAGCTCACGCACCTGCTTCAGGTCGATCACGACAGCGGGCTTCAGGCTCCCGTCGCGGAGCCGGATGATCAAGTCCGTCCCGCCTGCAAGCGGGCGCGCTTCGGGTCCATGCAGGCCAAGCAGTGCGATCGCCTCGGCTAGGGTGCGCG
>JAKAHX010000203.1 GCA_021814735.1 Chloroflexota bacterium
GGCCACCCACGACGTGGACATCATGTGCCACCTCGCCGGCGCCCGGCCCGACCGTGTCTACGCCGAGACCACCCAGCACATCCACACCAGCCACGAGGATCTCGTTTTCGGCCTGCTGCACTTCCCGGGCGGGACGGTGGGGACCCTCGACGTGAACTGGCTCACGCCGGAGAAGCAGCGGCGCGTGACCGTGCTGGGCCCGGAGGGGATGTTCCAGGTGGACTACCTGTCCCAGACGCTCACCTTCACGCGCGGAGCGGCCGACCTCAGTCCGACGTACCTGGACGGCTACGCGCCGACCTTCGCCGGCGAGACCGTGCAGCTCCCCGTCACGCCGGCCGAGCCGCTCCGCCGCGAGCTGGACGCGTTCTTCGATGCGATCCGGAGCGGCGGGCCCGCTGCCATCCCCGGCGCCGACGGCCTGTGGGCCGTGGCGCTCGCCAACCTGCTGCTCGAATCCGCGGCGGCCCACCGGCCGGTCGCGGTGCACCCCCCGGAGGTTCCCCAGGCATGACCCAGTTCGTCCATCCCTGGCGAGGCGATCCCGAGACCGTCGGGACGGTCGCCGTCATCGGGATGGGAAAGATCGGGCTCCCGCTCGCCGCGCAGTACGCCGGGCACGGGTGGCACGTGATCGGCGTCGACATCCAGCCCTGGGTGGTCGAGACGCTCAACCGCGGCCGCGTCCACTTCGCCGAGGAGCCCACCCTCGCCGAGCGCATCGCCGAGGCGCACGCCACCGGCCGCTTCCGCGCCACCACCTGGCACGCCGAGGCCACCCGCGACGCGGACGTGGTCGTGATCATCGTGCCGGTGATGCTCTCCGACACCAAGGAGCCCGACTACCGCTACATCGACCCGGCGACGAGCGCCGTGGCCGCCGGGCTGCACCCCGGCGTCCTCGTGCTCTACGAGACGACGCTCCCGGTGGGCGACACGCGCGACCGCTTCGGGCCGATGCTCGAGGCTGCCAGCGGCCTCGCGGCCGGAGACCCGGAGGCGGGCTTCCTCCTCGCCTTCAGCCCGGAGCGCGTCTACAGCGGCCGCGTCTTCCACGACCTGGACACGTATCCCAAGCTCGTCGGCGGCGTGGACGCGGCGAGCGGCGCCCGGGCCGCCGCGTTCTACCGGAGCGTGGTGCCGGCGGAGGTCTGGCAGCTCTCCACCGCCGAGGCCGCCGAGTTCGCGAAGCTGGCCGAGACCACCTACCGGGACGTGAACATCGCGCTGGCGAACCAGTTCGCCGAGTACGCGGAACGGATGGGCGTCGACATCCAGGAGGTCATCCGCGGCTCGAACAGCCAGCCGTTCAGCCACATCCACCAGCCGGGAATCGGGGTGGGCGGCCACTGCATCCCGGTCTACCCGCACTTCCTGATCAGCCGGGCCCCGGAGCTGACCCTGCCGGCGCTCTCGCGCCAGGTGAACGACGGCCAGGTGGGGGCGGCCGTCGCGGCGCTGGAGCGCGAGCTCGGCCCGCTGGAAGGGACGCCGGTCCTGGTGCTCGGGCTTACCTACCGGGAGGACGTCAAGGAGCTGGCCTACACGCGGGCGATCCCGCTGATCGACCGGCTCGTGTTCCACGGAGCGCAGGTCTGGGCGTACGACCCGCTGCTCGCTGACGAGGAGGTGGCGCGCACCGGGGCCACCCCGTGGCACTGGGGCGATCCCGCGCCGTTCCGAGCGGTGGTGGTCCAGACCGGGGCGCGGCAGTTCCGTTCGCTCGACCCGGCCTGGTTCCCCGAGCTCGCGGTGGTGTTCGATGGGCGCAATGCCGTGCGGGACCTCGCGCTCCCGGACAGGGTCGCCTACGTGGGCGTGGGCGTGCCGGATCCCCGCGCCGCCCGCCGCGTCCGCCGCACGGCGGCCGCGGGGAGCGGTGGCCGCCGCTGAGGTGCCTGGCGTGGCTGGCTCCGCGGCGCCATCGGCCACGCCCGTGCTGGCGGTCCCTCGAGCGGCACGGCCATGAAGCTGGTCTGCGTGGTCGGGACTCGGCCGCAGATCATCAAGGCCGCCGCCGTCTGGCCGGCGCTCCACCGCGACCACCGGGCGCTGCTCGTCGACACCGGGCAGCACTACGACGAGGAACTCGCCGGGCACTTCTTCGGCGAGCTGCACCTTCCGCCGCCGGCCCACCAGCTCAGTGTCGGAGCCGGCAGCCCGGCCCGGCAGGTGGCGGCGATGATCGACCGGCTCGAGCCCGTGCTGCTCGACGACCGGCCCGACGCGGTGGTGGTCTTCGGGGACACGAACTCCACGCTGGCGGGGGCGCTCGTCGCGGCAAAGCTCGAACTGCCGCTGGCGCACGTCGAGGCAGGGCTCCGCTCCTTCGACCGGAGCATGCCCGAGGAGGTCAACCGGGTGGTGGTGGATCACCTCGCGGGTCTCCTGTTCGCTCCCAACGACGGTGCAGCGGCGAACCTGCACGCGGAGGGGATCGGTGTCGGCCCTGCCCACCGGGGCGACGGCTCCGCCCGGGCGTCCCGTGGCGCGGATCCCGCTCCCGCCACCGACGGTCCCGGCACCGCGCGCGAGGTCCGCGTGGAAGTCGTGGGAGACCTGATGCAGGACCTCTGCGCGGCCACGCTCGAGGCGGTGCGCGCCCCGGCCTCGATCGGACGCAAGGCCCCGGAGGCCATTGCATCCCTGGGACTGGTCCCGGGCGAGTACCTGTTCGCGACGGTGCATCGCGCGGAGAACCGGAGCCCCGAGGCCCTGCACGCCTGGCTGGCGCTGCTGGGGTCGCTCGGCCGCCCGGTGGTCCTGGCGCTCCATCCGGGGACCCGGCGGGTCATCGACGAGCATGACTGTGTCCTGCCCGGCAACGTGCATGCCGTGCCGCCGCAGGGCTACCGCACGACCCTGGCGCTCCAGCTCCACGCGGGCGCGGTGGTGACGGACTCGGGAGGCGTGCAGCGGGAGGCCGCCTGGCTGGGCACGCCAGCGCTCATCCTCCGCGAGAGCACCGAGTGGCCCGAGACGCTCGAGGCGGCCGGAGGGCGCAGTGCGCTGGTCGGCCGCGACGCCACGCGGGCCATGGCAGCGCTCGCGCGCCTTGCGCCGCGTGCCGATGCCGCGCGCGCCGCGCGCGACCGCGCCCGCTGGGCCAGCGTGCAGGAGTCCGGCGCTGCCGACGCGATCTCCGCCTCGCTGGGGGCCTGGCTCGCGCACTGACGGTTTCCTCCGCCCGGCGTGCTGTCCCGTTCCGCCCGGAGCGCTGACCCAATCTGCCCGGCGTGCTGTCCCGAAGGTGGGGTGTACAGCACACCGGCCGTGCCGGGCCGGACAGGGCGGAAACAGGAGGAGCCAACTCGTGATCCGATTCTTCCGGGGGGCCGTGGTGGTCCTCTCGGCCGCGCTGCTGCTCGCCATCACATCCGTCGGCCCCACCTTCGCCGCGGGTACGGCCCAGGTGCGGGTCCTGCACGCGTCGCCCGACGCCCCAGCCGTGGACGTCTGGCTGGACGGCAGCAAGGTGTCGGCGCTCACCGACGTGCCCTTCGGGGCGATCTCCGACTACCTGACGGTTGCCGCGGGCGCGCATCGCGTTCAGGTCTTTGCCACCGGCACGTCCACGAACCCCGTGATCGACACGACCGTGGACCTGGCGGCCGGCAGCCGCTACACCATTGCTGCGACCAACGACCTGGCCCACATCCAGGCACAGGTCCTGCTCGACAACGCCGTCCCGACCGCGAACCGCGCGCTGGTGCGCGTGGTGCACTTCAGCGCGGACGCGCCGGCCGTCGACGTCGCCCCGAGGGGTGCGGCCGTCGCCGACGCGCTGGTCAAGGGCCTCACCTATCCCAAGGCCACCGGCTACCTTGCCATCCCCGGTGGCACCTATGACCTGGATCTCCGTCTCGCCGGGACTACGACCGTCGCGCTGGCGCTCCCGCCGCTCACCGTGGCGGACGGCACCGCCTACAGCGTCTTTGCCATCGGCTCGGCGGCCAACCCGCCGGTCGGCGGCCATGGGCTCCGGGTCGTCGTTGCCAGGGACGCCACGGTGGCGTCCGCGCCATCGCCCGCTCCGTCGCTGCCGCCGACCTCCACGCTCGGCGGACAGGGCGGGACCGGCAGTCCCTCCGGCACGACCCTCGCGGTCCTGCTGATGGCAGCGACGCTCCTCGTCGCGGCCGGAACGACGACCCTGGTGCGCGTTCGCTCGCGCAACTGACGGCGTCGGACGTCCACCTCTCGACCGGAACGGCCGGTGCCCCTGGGCACCGGCCGTTGCGTCACGACCACGGGCACCCGGGGTTGCGGTTCGGGCACATCGGCCCACGGAATCGCCCGCACCAGCCTCCCGCGGGGGGCCGTTGCGCCCTATCGGCGGATGTGCGGTTCCTATAGTCTCCAACTATGAAACTGGAGATCACCCGAAAGAGC
>JAKAHX010000204.1 GCA_021814735.1 Chloroflexota bacterium
TGCCGAGCGCGAGTCCGGGACCGATCCTGCCCGTGATGGTCGGCGAGAAGGGGATCCAGTGGCTCCGTCTGGTGGTCCGCGGCCGGGCCGGTCACGGCTCGATGCCCTTCCGGACCGACAACGCCGCCGTCAAGGCGGCCGAGGTCGTCCGGCGGATCGCCGATCACGCGCCCCGCGCGGTGCTCCACGACATCTGGCGCTCGTTCGTGACGCAGGCCGACCTCCCGGCCGAACTGGTGGGTCCGCTGCTCGACCCGGACGCCATCGATCGCTTCCTGCAGACATCGCCGGACCTGGGCCTGGCGCGCACGCTGCACGCGCTGACCCACACGACGATCTCCCCGACCGCCATCCACAGCGGGTCCAAGACCAACATCATCCCGGACCAGGCCCAGATCGACCTGGACATCCGCACGCTGCCTGGCCAGACGCCCGATGACATCGTGGGGCTGGTGCGGGATGCTCTCGGGGACCTGGCGAGTGAGGTCGAGATGGAGACCTTGATCGCCGACCAGGCCAGCGCCTCGCCCGCCGACTCGCCGCTCTTTGCCGCGCTGGAGCGCGGCATCACGGCGCTGGTGCCGGGCGCGCGCGCCCTCCCGTTCATGATCATGGGCGGCACCGACGCCCGCTTCTTCCGCCGTCACGGTGCCGTCGCCTACGGCGCGGGGCTCTTCAGCGACCGCGTGCCGGCCGGGGAGTTCATGCGGATGTTCCACGGGCCGGACGAGCGGATCGACCAGGAGTCCCTGCGACTCTCGGCGGAGCTGTGGCGCTCGCTGGCGTCCGACCTGCTGGGCGGGCCGGCGAGCGGGGGTGGCCCACGATGAGCGGCTCCTCGGTCGTCGGGAGTGCCGTCGCCCGCGACGGCACGCTCCTTCGTACTCGCCACTGGGCGCCCGGGGAGGTCCCATGGGCGCGCCTGCTCCTGGTCCACGGCATCGCGGAGCACTCGGGACGCTACGAGCGGACCGGGGCCCTGCTGGCTGCCGCAGGGGTCGACGTGACCGCCTTCGACCTGCGCGGCTTCGGCGAGTCAGGCGGCCCGCGCGCCTACGTCGCTGGCTGGCACGTCTACCTGGATGACGTGGAGGACCGTCTCGCGGCGCTGCGCGATGGGCTGCCGCTGGTGCTGATGGGCCATTCGATGGGTGGGCTCATCGCCCTGACCTATCTGCTCGACGGCCGGCCGGCACCTGATCGCTGCGTGCTGAGCTCGCCGGCGCTCGGCACCACCGTGCCGCTCCCCGTGCGGGCCGTGGCTCCCGTGCTCGGACGGCTGGCCCCCATGCTCCGGCTGTCCAATGGGTTGCGGGGTGAGCAGCTGGCGTCGGACCCGGAGGTGGCGCGCGCGTACGTTGCCGATCCGCTGGTGACGCCGCGTTCGACGGCCCGCCTCGGGGCCGAGCTCTTCGCTGCGGCGGCTCGGGCCCGGCAGCAATTGCGGGCGCTCCCCGTGCCGACCCTGGTCACGCACGGGTCGGATGACACGATCGTGCCGCCCTCGAGCACGGAGCCGCTGGGGGCCCTGCCCAACGTCGTCCGGCGCGTCTACCCGGGGCTGCGGCACGAGACGCTCAACGAGCCGCAGGGACCGCAGGTCCTGGCCGACATCGTGGCGTGGCTGCGCGCGAGCCTCGCGGCACCGTCGGGTGCCGGTCGGGCGGAGTAGACACGCTGCCCGTGGCGATCCACGGGTGGGACAACTGGCCCCGGCGGTGACCCGCATGGGGTGGCGCTCGTGCTCGGGCCGCTTGCGCTCGGGCCGCTCGCGAGCGGCCCGAGCGCGTCGCCGCGGTCAGGACGACCCGTCGGTGGCCGGCGCCGCTCGCTCCTCTTCCGGCGGCAGCGCGTGGAAGAACCCCCAGTAGAGCGCGGCGTTGGCGAACTGGAAGACGGCGGCCACCAGGAACGGCAGCGAGATGCTCACCTCGTCGAACAGGTAGCCGGCGGCAAGGGGTGCGACCGCCATGGTGACCTGGCTTGGCAGGTTGGAGAGCGCCCCCACGGCGGCGCGTTCCCCCGGGTCCGCCATGGCGAGCACGTACGACTGCCGCAGCGGCATGCCGATGCGCTGCACGATCATGCGGACCAGGTAGATGGCGCCGGCGACCAGGAACGACGGTGCCAGCACCATCGGGACCAGGAGGATGGCCTGCACGATCCGCACGGCGGTCACCGTGCGGATCAGCCCCCAGCGTCGCGCGAACCCCGCCGCCGACAGCGTCGAGACGGCGGTCGCGGCGTTGATCACCGCGAACAGCACGCCGATCTGGCCTGGCCCCACCCCGTAGCGTCGGAAGAACCAGTAGGTCACGAAGGGGCCGAACATCCCGACCGCCAGCCCGTTGACGCTGTTGGTGGCCCAGAGCCTGACGAGCAGCGGCATGGAGCGTCGCGGGAGGCGGGGTCGCCGACCTGCGTCAGCAACGGACGGGGGGCGGGGTGGCTCCCGCAGGAGCAGCGCGAGGAGGCCCGCGCCGGCTGCCAGCGCCGCCGTGGCGAGGAACGGGATCCTGTACGCGGCCGTCACGGCCGCGCCGCCAGCTGGTGCATTGCCGACGAGGAGCGCGAGCGGCCCCCCCACCAGGGCTCCGACGCTGGAGGCAAAGGCCAGACGCCCGAATGCGACGTTGCGGCGCCTCGGCGGCACGATGTCGGTCACCATCGCCTGCTCTGCAGGCCCGTACGGCCCCACCGCGCCGGCGCCGGCTCCGCTTCCCCGACCGAAGCTGCCGATGGCGGCCGCCACGAAGAGGACGCCCGTGAGGCGTGTCGTGGCGAAGACCACGCCCGCCACGGCGGCGAGAAGCGGCACCACCACGAGGAATGGCTTGCGCCCGATCCGATCCGACGCGAACCCGATGGAGGTGGACAGGATCGCGGTCGCGATGGCCACCACCAGGGCGAGCTCGCCCAGTTGCAGCGCGCTGAAGCCGATCAGCGCGAGATAGACGGGCGCCACCACGCCGGCGAGCGCGCGGGACGCGCTCATCAGCAGACGGGCGGCGATGATGATGACCACGTTGCGACGTCCGACGGCGTCGACGTCGCTGGCCCGCGTGGGGTTCGATCGGAGGCGGTCCGGGGCTGCCGTGCCCTCGCTCACGCCGGCTGCATCCGGCCTTCGACGCTCACCGTGCCATTGTCGTCCGCGCGGCCCGGTTCGTCCGGGCGTGCCCGCGCGATCTCCGGACCGATAGTCGGGACACCGGCGGGGCGCGGACGCACGCGGTCCCGGGAGTGCAGGACGCGGCAATTCCGTGTAGCATGCCACGGCCCCGAGCGGGCGGCCTGCATGCGCCGTGGCTCCGGGGCTTCGAGCCGGACCGGCCAGGGGAACAGCGCCGCACGTGTGGCGCTCGGGGCACGCTTCCTCGCCGGATCGCTCGCGGGTCGACATGTCTGCGCCCGCGCACCCGGCTTGGCACCGCGGCCGCGCTCACCCGCGCACGGCAGGTGCCCGCTGAGGAGAAACGACCACGCGACACCAGCGGACCCGACCGTCGCGCCTGCCCGTCCCCTGGACCGGTCGCGACGGCCAGGCCGGGGGCGCGACCACGGTCTCCCGCGCTGCGCGGAAGCTCGCCGTGGCGGCAGCCCTGGCGGTCCTGTTCATGACGCCTGCACCCGCGCACTCCCTGGCGCAGGGGGATCCGGAGCCCATGGCGCGCCCGTCCACCTCGTGGTCCCCTGCGCCGACACCAGACGATCGTGGTCTGACGGAGTGGCCCACGCCGTCGACGATGTCGCCATGGCTCTCCGTCGGGGTCGGGGACGTCCCTCCCGCGCCGGGGTCGGGATCCGAGGAGGTCGTGCTCGCCGCCGTCCGCGGGTCCCCGGACCCGCTGCGGGGCGGCTCCGGCCCGGGGAGCACGTCGGGGCTGGGGTCGATCCGGGCGGGGGATGCCGCGACAGCCGGGGCGTCCTCGGGATCCTCTTCGGCAACGGCCGGCGCGTCCTCGGGATCCACTTCGGCAGCGGCCGGCGCTGGCTCTGCCCCCACGTCTCCCACGTCGGCCGCGCCGGCGGCACCCGCCGCGTCCCGGCCACGGGCCGCGCACCGCTCGTGGGCGTCCGGGGCCCAGCGCTTCGCTGGAACCGTGCGGCAGGTCCCAGGCATGCCATCGCCCGAGGTCGGCCAGGCATCCACGTACGGCCCCGGGTACGCGGGGCTGATCGCCGTGCCGCGCCGCGGCCGGTGGCTGGTCCAGATCATCTGGCACGGTCGATACGTGATCCGGGCGACCAACGACTACGGCCCGGACCGCCGACGCTTCCCCCGACGGGTGATCGACCTCGACGTGGCCACCTTCCAGGCGCTGTCCGGGCAGAGCTGGACGCGCGGCATCCTGCACTCGGTGACCGTGGTCTACCTGCGCTAC
>JAKAHX010000002.1 GCA_021814735.1 Chloroflexota bacterium
CCTAGGTCGTCCTCACGGACGGCGCCTCCTGTCGTCTGGCTGAGGCGACCGCGGGGAACGGGAAGGTGCTGCTCGCCTGATCGCAGCAGCGGGGATCAGCTGTCCGCCCGCATCGGAGGCACGAGCCAGGAAGCTGGGCGCGACCGCCGCGCGGCGCTATGTCACCTGGAAGGGATTCCTCGACTGCTGAATAGCTCCAGCCAGCCTTCTCGTTCCGCACGGACCGCCAGCTCGGTGCGTGTGCTCACGCCGAACCGCCGATACAGCTGGGCCAGGTGCGTCTCGACTGTTCTGGAAGAGATGCGGAGCTGGGCCCCGATCTCGTCGTTCGAGCGACCGGCGATGACAAGTGTCAGGACCTCGCTCTCCCGCTTCGTGAGATGGGCTTCGGCCCCCGACCGAGCCTGTCGGAGATCGGCGGCGCGATACGAGATCATTCCGAGGCTGGCGCGCCGGATCGCCTCCACGATCTCGGTCAGGGGTGCAGTCTTCAGCAGGTAGCCGGCGGCACCAGCCTGCAGGGCCGCGGCAAGATACTGCGGCGACTCGAACGACGACAACATGAGCCACGCGGGGCCCGGCCGTGCACCCGCGGACGCGTCGATCAACTCGAGTCCCAGTCCGTCCGGCAGGCGCATGTCGACGAGGACGACGTCAGGCGTGACGTTCGGAAGGAGGTGCCGCGCCTCGGCAATGCTGCCGGCATGCCCCACTACCGCGAGATCGGCCTGAGCGGCCAGTGCACCGCTCAGGCCACTCACCACCACCGGGTGGTCATCGACGAGGAACACGCGGATGCTCATCCCCGCCTCCACTGGAACCGGACCTCGGTGCCGGTCGGACCGCTTCGCATGGCGAGTTCGCCGCTGACAGCGAGGGCGCGCTGGCGCATCGAGGCAACTCCAAGATGTCCGGCTCGATAGGCCTCGGCAAGACGGCCCTCGGTCACGCCGCAGCCGTCGTCGACGATCACCAGATCGATCAGCCCTGGTTCGAGCAGGCCATGCACGGAAACTCCGGTGCCG
The DNA here is from genome assembly GCA_021814735.1 of Chloroflexota bacterium. Taxonomy (GTDB): domain Bacteria; phylum Chloroflexota; class Limnocylindria; order Limnocylindrales; family CSP1-4; genus JAJYNJ01. Next base: position 1,026 of record JAKAHX010000002.1, read on the forward strand.
CCGCTGTGGAGCACGGAGTTGTTGAGGGCTTCCTGAACGACCCGATATCCGGCCAGCTCGACATCGCGAGGCAGTCGTTGTGCCGGCAGGGCCCCGGTCCGGTTGTCTACCTCGAGCCGCACGGTGAAGGTCGGGCGACGCTGCCGCACGCCATCGACCAGTACGGCTAACGCAGGCGCGAGGCCAAGATCCTGGAGGACCGGCGGGTGTAGGTCGGTGACAACATCGCGGAGCTCGCGCGCGACACTGCGGAGTGCAGCGGCCTCCTGTTCCGTCTCAGGATGCATTTCCAGCCGCTGGATTACCCCGGCAAGCTCCTGCAGGCTGGAGTCGTGGATCTCGTTCGCCAGTCGCCGCCGCTCGTCCTCGACGGCGCCCATGGCAGCGCGTTCGCGCACCTCCGAGGTGATGAGGCGGGCGAGAGCGCGGTAGCTGAGCCTTCGCCAGCGAGGGTACAGCACCACCGCCGTTACGAAGACGAGGAGCACCGGAGGCCAGAAGAGGCGGTCGAGCAATGCGAGCACAGCAACTGCGGCGATGGCGCCAGCCAGTGAGACGAGGTCAATCGCGGTGGGCAGCGGCAGTCGTCGAAGCCGCGCGGCGAGCGCCCCCGGTCCCAGGCCATACCCCATCCACGCAACGGTGACGGATGCTGCCAGGGTCGCCGCGCGCTCGCTCGTGTCGACGGCGTCGAAGACGGACGAACCAAGCGCGCGGGCGAGGAGCCAGGCTGCGGAGACCGCGACGGCCGCCCCGAGAACGAGCCATCGTGAGCGTCGCGGCCATCCGCCGAACACCTCCAGCCACAGAACCGGAAGGAACAATGCGCCGAGCGAGGCCGCGATGGAGACGTCGAGGCCGGCCTGCACGATCGGGATCGCGCCCACGACTCCGATCAGTGCGCCGGCGGCGGCTGCGGGGCGTGTCCAGCGCACCAGGGCCATTGCGGCGACGAGACCCGCCGCAAGCGCCAGCAGTTGCACCGGGACGAGGGCCCGAAGCTCCTGGACGTGGGCGGCGGCACTCGACGCGAATGTCAGGCCGTCGGCCCGCGTCACGATGCGCCAGTCCACTGGCTGGCTGCCCGGCTGGAGAGCGACCACGATCTGGCCGGGCCGAAGCCCATCACGCCACGCCGGTCCGCCCGAGACGACAGAGCGCACGCGTCCGCCCACCGGATCGGTCACGATTGCCATGTCTGGCATCCCGACAGCGGCCACGACCACCCCACTGGCAGCGAGGCACAGGCCAATCCCCACCAGCAGTGCGGCTCGCGGGCGCACCATCGTCCACCAACCGTGGGCGGGCGACCATCGGTGGAATGCCCGATCGCTCATCCGGTCTCTCCCTGATGGCCCGTCGCTCTAGACGCCCATACCGTGAACGCAGAGCAGTTCGATGAGGAGTGGGCCGTGTTCCGACGATCGTCCGTGTCGTTTCTGATCGGGTTGGTGTTCCTCGGGCAGCTGATGGCGCCCGCACCCACAGCGGCAAGCGAACCCACATTGTCCGCCGATATGGGGGGTCATGCCATCCCGGCGATACAGGTCGGACAGTACTACTGCCACGACTTCGACTACCCACGGATTCACTGCTTCCCGACCGACGCGCGGCTCGAACAGGCGGTTGCCGCTTACGGCGCAGGGCCACTCGCCACGCCCGGCTCCGCGTCCGTCGCCTACGTCCGTGTGTTCCAGGACGCCTCCTTCTCCGGCAACTCGATGTACATCTCCGCGGACTACCCAGATCTTGACTCCATCGGATGGAACGACAAGATCAGCTCCTTCTATGGCCTGAACAACCTCGCGGGCGCCTTCTACCAGAACGCCTACTACACGGGGCTCGTCTACTCCTTCTGCTGCAACACGCAGGTCACCTACGTGGGCAACGTCTACAACGACATGTTCAGCTCGGTGCAGCACACACCGTGAGACCGGCGCTGCCGTCCGCAGCCCGCGAGGCGTACAGGGTCAACAACGGGACTGGCGGATGCGGAAGACCGGTCGAGCAGGGAGCAGCTATTCGCCATAGAAGCAGACCACGCCATTGACCGGGCCACGCAAGCGCGCAGGAGAGAGCATGAACCGCGATATCTTGAGCCACCGGCGCATCACGCAGGCAACACTGGCGGTGACGGTGGCCACCCTGGTAGGGTTGGCCACGACACCGTTGATCTCGGCCGCCGATCCTGGCGGGACCACAGGTGGCGTCCTTCCCGCCTATCAAGGTCAATCGACCCTAGTGCAAGACCCGGCTTGGGTCGCGCTCAAAGACGCCGATCGAATCGCGCGGCTGCCGTCCGGCGAGGTGGTGACCTTGGCGCAACCGCTCACCAGCCTTGCACCGTTGGCCACGTCCGGCTCGCTCGGCACCTCCGTGACGGCCAAGATCGTCGAACCGCAAGGGAACAACTACGACGACAAGCACGTCGCCATCTCCGACTTGAACTACTGGAACTTCTGCACCGCTGGCGGTGCTGACGTCGCCCTGTACTACTGGAAACCGGGCAATGTCACGGGCTGGACTGCCGGCAACTTCAGCGAGCCGTACGGCCCTCACGTCTCGACGACATACTGGGCGAACAGCGATACCGGCACGTCGAGCGATACCAGCGACGGCTATGCGACCCAGGGTCGCGCCTACCTGATGTACCTGGCCGAGCAGGTGAAGCCACCGACATACACCAACCCTGGCATCATCAGCTTCAGTTCGTACCCTACGACCGGGGGATCGATCACGGATGTTCGTGATGCTCTCAACTGGGAGGCTTCAGGGCACGCTTCCGGCTGGTCATCTTTCTGGTACCACTGGGTCTCGACCAGTGGCTTGACGGCGGCGACGCTGCAGAACGACGTCGCCGTTGACATCTTGTCGAATTCGGCCGTGGTGGTCGATCTCAACACCTACGTCAGCAGCTCGCTCCATTTGCCAAACTGGGGCCACAACGTCCCCCACACCGTCACCATCGTTGGATACGACAACAGCGCGGGCACGTACACCTATCTCGACACCTGCGGCGTCTCGTGCGGCTCGACCAGCAACGGCGGTACCCACACGGTTTCGCAATCCACGATGTATCAGCTCATCATGAACTTGGGCTACGGGTTCGACTGGTAGCCATGCCGGCTCAGTTCGGAGGAGGCGCCGCCTCGACGCCTCCTCCGTCACGATACTTGGGGGTCCGACCGTGATCAGTACTAACTTGTCGGGGCGCGCGAGCCCGGCTTCGCCTCCCTCGGTAAGGGGGGCGCCCGAACCGCTCGACCGGCGCCCGGTCCCCGACGTGCGTCGAACGCCGCCACGTGTAGGTGTCCGGAGGATCCCGACTCATCGGCTGGCACGCGCACTCGGAGTCGTGGCGGTGGCCACTGCCCTCAGTGGCTGCGGCTCCGCCGGCTCGTCGGCCAGCGGGTCTTCCGCGCCATCGCCACTCGCGAGCCCCGAGGGCTCCACTGCCGCCTCAACGGTCGCCTCACCTTCGGCTGAGTCCTCGTCATCGCCACGCGGAGGCCCGTCGCCTTCGGCGGCGCTGTTCGTGACTGGCACGCCCGAACCTGGCGATGCCGATGCCGCGATCTCGCTTGTACACAGGTACGAGACGGCGCTCGTGGACCATCAATGGGCCGCGGCTTGGTCGCTGCTTGCGCCAGACGCGCAGACGCTCCGCCATTCCCTCGCCGACTTCGAGTACGAGCGTTCTGCTTTCATGGCCAGCGCCGGGGACCGTTACTCCCTTGGCGCTCCAGTGCACGACCTCGCCGTGTTCGAGCAGTGGATGCCCGTTTGGCGTCCGGCTTCGGCCGATCTGGGCCGCGCGTTCATCGTCCGGGTTGACTACCCGGCCCTGGCGAACAACAACGCTGGCTGGAGCATGCTCCTAGCCGCGCCCAATCCGGCCGGCCACTGGTACCTTTGGGAGCTCCGGTGAACATGGCCCCTCTGCGAGTCATCAAAGTCGCACCCCCAGCTGCGTTCCCACTCGCCCCCGACAGCGTTGTCGCCTACTCCCCCCGCAGGATCGCGGCGGGCACGGCGCGCCGGACGAGTAACGCCGGCCCCACCGCGGCGGCCAGCGTGGCCAGGAGCGCCGCACCGATCGAGGCCGCCACGCCGAGCTCGATGGGACCCGCCGCCGCCTGCAGCACCCGCGCCACGCCGAGGGTGACGCTAGCGCGCCCACGATCCCGCCCAGCAGCCCGATGGTGAGCGCCTGGACGACCAGGAAGCGCACGATCAGCCCGGGTGACCAGCCGATCGCCCGCAGGGTGGCGAAGGCGGCCTCCCGGCGCAGGTAGCCGAGGCTGACGATCTCGCCTGCGGCGAGGGCACCCACGCCCAGCGTGAGTCCCGCGATCGCGAGGTGGAAGGGCCGCACCTGCGCGGCCAGGTACACCCCGAGCACGGTCGTGTCGAGATGGCCGTTGAAGCCGACCGCCACGAGCGTCACCGCTCCCACGAGCACGGCGCCGAGCGCCACCGCGACGACGCCGAGCGCGGTCTCCACGCGCCGGGGCCCGACGAGGTCGCGGACGGCGAGCCAGGTCAGCCAGCGGATCGGCCGGCTGCGATGGGCGGGCTCCAGACCCGCCAGTCCCCCGATGGGCGGGCCGCGCAAGACGAGCAGTGCGGGCATGAGCCCGGCAATCCCAGCCACGGCGAGCGAGAGGGGCACGGCGCCCGCGAGCTGCCACGGCGCGAGGACGAGCCCAAGCGGCAGGAGCGCAATGGTCACGAGCGTCGCGACGACGCCCATCGCGAGGCCCAACACGAGCATCTCGGCTTCGACCAGACAGGCGATGCGCCCGCCCGACCAGCCGATGGCGCGCAGGGTTGCCAGCTCGGGACCCCGCTGGCGCACCGCCACGTAGGCCGTGTCAGCCACGAGGAGCACCGCGCCCAGCAGGACGAGCGCGAAGAGGGCGAGGTCCTGGCCCGACACGGCCTCCACGAACCCCACCGCCACGCCCTTCTTCGACCAGCCCTCGCTGACCGTCAGGGCCGGTCGGCCGAACGACCTTGCCGGCAGGTCCACGAGCACCGTGCGCGGCGAGGCGCCCCCTTGACCACGTCGACCTGCAGCCCCGTGGCGTCCTCGATCGCGGCGGCCACCGCCGCCAGACGCGCCTCGGATGCCGGTCCCGGGGTGTCCACGCCCGCCACCTTGACCCGGATGGCGCTGATGAAGGCGGCCCCCGGGGCGTTCGTGAAGCGCACGGGGTCAGACAGCCAGGCGGCGCCGGCCAGCGTCGTCAGGACGAGCGGGGGGCTGTTCACGCAGGAGGCGAGCGCGCGGGTGGGCCCCAGCGTCCGCCCATCGGGGAGCGTGACCGCCGGCAGCCCGTAGGTCTCGAGACGGCCACCCGCCAGGGGGTTGAAGCCGGGCACGCAGTCAGGGTTGTACTCGCCCACCGGCGCCCAGCGCGAGAAGAGCTCGGAGCGCGGTACCTGGTCCTCGCGGCTGACCCCGCACGAAGCCGGCGGTGGTTCGCTCGTCCAGCGCATACGCGCCGAGAGCCGCCGCGATCACGATGAGACTGAGCACGGTGGCGGCGGCAGCAGCCAGCCCCGGTTCGCCGTCTCCGAAACGCACGAACGCCCGACCTTCAGGTGCCCAGGCCAGGGCGTCCGTGTCCTTCAACCACGCATTCCTCACTCAGTCGCCCTGCTCGACGGAGCGGAGGACCGCGGAGGCGAGCATAGGCTGAGCCTCTGCGCGGGCACAGCGGTTAGTCGGCCGGATCCAGTGCATCCCACGCAATGTTGCATCGATAGGTTGAGTCCGTCGCCCGCATCGCACTTGTCCCAGCCAACGTGCGCTGCCGGGCCAATAGCCACACCCTGAGGTCCAGCCCACACGGTCACTTTGGGTAGTCCGCGCGCCGTATTTCTGTCCTGCTTGCCGTTCTCCATCGGGGATAGCCATTCTTTCGTCCACCGCGACCTGCGGATGACCGCGGGCGCAGGAAGCTCGGAGGTATTGCCTGTCCCGATCATGGCCTAGACGCCAATCGAGTGAGCATCGGCGAGCGGTCGTTCTGAGAGGTGGAATCTCATGAAAGCACGGTTCGTACCCATTGCGGCGGCGTTTCTTCTGGCCTTCTCAGTGTCGGCATCCCCGCAATCAGTTGAGGCCGCCGGTACACTCAAGAACATCCCATTTACCCTGACTGCTGCGCAGAATCCATGCCGGCCGAGTAGCGGTTGGTGCAGTCTATCCCTGTACGCGAACATACTAAGCGTAAACGCGACCTACACTGCCTACTTCGAGTATGTGCCCAATTCCAGCTTCGCCGCGACGGAGGGTGCGCAGTGTCATGCCGATGGAACCGTGGGGTACTGCGACTACTACCCCTACACAACCAACGGATCACTGCCCTGGGTCGAAGGCCTCATGTCGGGCTACGCGTGTGTCCGTGGCCATGAGAAAGTCCCCACTGGTGGCCACGTAGAAGTCCCCACCCTCGGCTGATCACAGGAGCCACCGGGATGTGCCCCGGGGCTGGACGATGACGGTGTTCCACCCCGTCACCCCCAACCCCGAGGGACGCCCATTGTGAAGACAGCGAGGGCACAGTTGGACATCCTCGTCGCGTACCGTGAACTGGGCAGCTATCGGGCTGCCGCGACGCTCTGCGGGACGACCCACAAGACCGTCCGGCGCGTGGTGGAGCGCGCCGGACGGGAGCGGCCTGCCCGGCCGCCACGACCGAAGAGCACCGACCCGTACCTCCCCCTCATCGCCGACAAGGTGCGGGCCAGCGACGGACGGATCAGCGCCAAGCGCCTGCTGCCGCTGGTGCGCGCGGCGGGGTACACGGGCTCGGCGCGCCACCTGCGCCGGGCGGTGGCCGAGGCGAAGGCGGCCTGGAAGACGTCACGCCGGGTGTACCGGCCCTGGGTCCCGGTGCCGGGCGAGCATCTGGTGATCGACTGGGGCAGCGAGGGCGAGATCCACGTCTTCTGCGCCGTGCTCGCGTGGTCCAGGGTCCGCTTCGTCCGCTTCGCCGCCGACGAGAGCCAGGCCACGACCCTCGCGCTGCTGGCGGAGTGCTTCGAGACGCTGGGCGGGGTCCCGGCCGTCGTGCTGGCCGACCGGATGGGCTGCTTGAAGGGCGGCGTGGTGGCCAACGTCGTGGTGCCCGCGCCCGGCTACGTCGCGTTCGCCTCGCACTACGGCTTCCGGCCCGACTTCTGCGAGGCCGCGGACCCCGAATCGAAGGGCCTGGTCGAGAATCTCGTGGGCTACGCCAAGCGAGACCTGGTCATCCCGGCCACGGGCTGGCCCACGCTCGCGGCCGCCAACCAGGATGCCGCCGCCTGGTGCGACGAGGTGAACGGAGAGGTCCACTCCGAGATCGCCGCGGTGCCAGCCGAGCGGCTCCTGAGCGAGCGGCCGCTCCTCGGGCCCCTGCCCTCCCTGCGCCCGGCGGCCGCGCCCACCGCGGTCCGCACGGTCGACCGGCTGCGCACGGTCCGCTATGGCTCCGCCCGCTACAGCGTTCCGGGTGCCTACATCGGTCACCAGGTCGAGCTCGTCGTCTCGGGCGGTGAGCTGCGCATCCACTCTGGCAGAGGGGAGATCGCCCGGCACCGCCTGGTGGGCCCGGGCGAGCTGAGCCTCCAGGAGGCCCACTATCCGGGACGGGCACCCGGCCCGGTGCGGGCGATCCGGCCCCGCACCGAGGCCGAGGTTGCCTTCCTGGGCCTCGGCCAGGCAGCGCCCGCCTTCCTGCGGGCCGCGGCGGCCGCGGGGGTGCCGCGTCTGGCCGGTGAGATCGCTGCCATCGTGGCCCTCGAGCCCGCCTACGGGCGCGAGGCCCTCGCGGCGGCCCTGGAACGAGCGCTCGCCTACCGGCGCTTCCGGGCTGCCGACCTGCGGGCCATCCTGGCCGCTGGTCCCGGGGTCCCGCGCCACCGCGACCCGGGCCAGCAGCTCCTGCTCTCCCTGCCCGCCGTGCCGGTCCGGCCGCTCGCCGCCTATGCCGCCGAGGCGCTCCCGTGAGCGCCGTCGTCCCGGCCCCCTTGGCCCCGGATCTCGAGGCCGCCCTGCGCCGGCTCAAGCTCGCCGCGGTGCGGCGGCTGGCTCCCGAGGTCCTCGGCACCGCCAAGACCCAGCGCTGGGCCCCCGAGGAGCTCCTGCGCACGCTGCTCGAGGCCGAGCTCGCCGCCAGGGATGCCTCCAACGCCCGGGCGCGGCTGCGGGCCGCGGGGTTCCCGGTGCGCAAGACGCTGGAGGAGTTCCAGGTCGCCGAGTCCTCGATCCCGCGGGCGACCTTCGACTACCTCGCCTCGCTCGAGTGGATCCGGGCACGGGAGAACCTCGTCCTCGTGGGTCCCGCAGGCACGGGCAAGACGGTCTGTGGTGATGGAGCGCGGCTGACCGATACTCCGCGCTGGTCGGACATGCAGAGAGCCCCGGGGGTTCCGTTGCGACGCGCACCCTCGGGGCGCTGGAGACCAGCGTGGGGAGCCTATCGCGGCTCGATCACGACGTCGAGCGCTACCTGCGGACGGGAGGCGAGCGGACGCTGCCGGCGGCCTGCCCGCGCTGTCGTGCGCCTGACGCCTGCATCTGGTGGGGCCGCTACTGGCGAGCGCTGCGCACGGGGACCCGCTCGGTTCGCCTTCCGATCCGCCGGGTGCGCTGCCGCGTCTGCCACCACGCACCCGGGCTGCGGCCGGCCTTCCTCATCGCTCGGCGGCTCTACGCTCGCCCGCTGATCGCAGCCGCCCAGGCCCTGCACGCGCGCGGTCTCTCGGCCGAGGGGGTCGCGGTCGCGGTCAGCACCGAGTTCGTCATCGCGGCGAACCTCGTGCGCGCCTGGCTCACCACACCCGTGCGCGCCGAAGGACCGTGAGCCAACAGGCGCTCGACTGCTGCGCGCCGGCGACGGCCCGCAGACTCGTCGGTTGCCGGCCGGGCTGGACGGCGAGTCTCAACACAAGGATCGCTGGGAGCACGCAACCTTGACTGAGACCTGGACACCGCCAGTGACGGCCGGCCTCCTCTACGTCGGGCTCGACATCGGCCGGGCCAGCCACCTCGTGGCGGCGATCCCGGAGGCTTCCTTCCGCGGCGAGCGCTGGCAGACAGCGCCCGTGCGCCGTTTCGAGGCGAGCGCCGCAGGGTTCGCCGCCCTTGAGGCGTGGCTCGCCTCGTTCGGGGTGCCGGTGGCGGACGTCCGGGCGGGCGTCGAGCCCACCGGCGGCTACTACGGTCAGACGATCGCAGCCTGGCTGTGTGGGCACGGCTACCCCGTGGCCTGGCTGCAGAACTGGGCCGTGCACGACCAGCGCCAGCTCCTCGTGGGCAAGCAGACGAAGACCGATGCGCTCGATGCCCGCCTCATCGCCCGACTCCTCTTCCTGCGCGAGCAGGGGCTCGCCGCCCGGGCCTTCCTCGAGTCGGCCCCAACGCCGGCGGCTGAGGCGTTGCGCCTGCTCGTGCGCAACCGCTGGAAGCTGGTGCAGCTGCGCAGCCGCCATCTCCTGCAGCTCATGGCGCTCCTCGACGTCACGTTCCCTGAGCTGCGCCTGGTGTTCCGCTCGTCGAGCGTGAGCGCCACCGCGTTGGCGGTCCTGGAGCGCTACCCCACCCCGGCGGCGCTCGCTGCGGCGCCCATCGCCGAGCTCGAGCACCTCATCGTGATCGAGGCCCACGCCCCGAAGCTCAAGCGGATCGTGCCCCGGTTGCACGAGCTCGCCGGCTCGAGCGCGGGTCTCGCCGAGGGGATCGAGGAGCTCGTGGCGGCGGAGCGCTGGTTGGTCGCCCAGCTGCGCACGACCGATGTCGAGATCGGCCGGCTCGACGCCGAGATCGAACGGGCCATGACGGCCTGGCCCGAGCGGGATCGCGCCGTGCTCGCCTCCTTCCCGGCGCTCGGCGCGACTCGTCAGGCGATCCTCCTCGCCGCGATCGGCGACGTGCGCCGCTTCCGCGACGACCGGGCCCTGCGCAAGTACTTGGGCTGGTATGCCGAGCTCGCCCAGTCGGGCACGAGCGTCGACCGCCACCGCCTGGGCACCGTCGGCGAGCGCAACGCGCGGCGCATGATCTGGCTCTGGGCGCTCTCGCTCATCACCCCCCAGGCCCCCGAGACCCCCTTCAAGGCCTGGTATCGGGCGCTCCGGGCGCGCGGCATGCGGGGCAACGTGGCGGTCGGGCACCTCGCCAGCAAGCTCGTGTCGGTCGTCTACTTCTGCCTGCTGCGGGGCGAGCCCTACGACCCTGCGCGGCACTGGCGCGAGCTCGGGTTGCAGGCACCAGACGAGCGGCCGGACGACTTCAGTGTGGCTGTGGGGACGCGACCCCTTGGGCAAGACGTGGCGCCGGCCGCTCCAGCGGAGCAACCGGACGCCTGAAAGTGGGATTGGGGCGCGCCCCCGCCCGGCCAGGCATCCGATGGCTTCCCGATCCATCGGTCCGCGAGATGGCTCACAGACCGTTGGGGCGGCCCACCGACCCCTGACTGAGACGCGGCAGACGAGCGGACCTCCTGACAACGACTTCTGAGAGCCACATCCTGATCGCCGTGGGTCATGCCGGGGTGGAGGCGGGCTTCCGGGTGCGCTACTTTGCCGCCGCCTCGCTCGTGGAGGCGCTCTACCGCGGTCTCGCCGACAACAGCGTGGGCCGGCTCATCGAGGGTCTCCTGCGGGCCGACCTGGTGATCGTCGACGACCTGGGCTTCGCGCCCTTGGATGACACAGGTGCGCAACTCCTCTTCCGCTTCGTGGCCGCGGCCTACGAACGACGGAGCCTGGGCGTCGCCAGCCACTGGCCGTTCGAGAGCTGGGGCCGCTTCCTCCCCGAGCACACCACCGCCGTCGCCCTCCTCGATCGCCTCCTGCACCACGCCGTCACGGTCGTGACGTCGGGTGACTCCTACCGAATGAAGGAGGCGCGAACGAGAGGAGGTGGGCCTACGCCGAGGGCCTGAGACGTCCTCCGGGGTGGGGACTTTTCATGGCCACAGGTGGGGACTTTGAGATGGCCATTGACACGCGGGCACGTTCTACCCATTCACGTTCTACATCTATCAACATACGGACGGGAGCATCTCGGGCGAAGTCTTCAATTCTGACTGGGGGTCTATCACCTACAATGGAGTGAAGATCGTCTCCTGGTGATGGCCACGGGGCGCGACGTAAGCGAGTAGACGCTCCGGCTCTGTACTACGCGTCGCTGGGCTCGGGACCGCCGCTCGTCCCGAGCCCACCTTCTGGTCCGCGCCTCCGCGAGTGAACACAAGCTCAAGTGCGAAGCGCCGAATCCCTTGACCCCCTATACTCCCGCCTTGTGATCCGAGACGTACGCCCCGCGTGACCCAGCGCGCGCGCGGCTGCCTCCTGGAGGCGGTCGAGACACTCGTCCTTACCCTCATCATCTTCCTGGTCATCCAGACCTTCATCGCGCAGCCGTACCAGGTCGAGCAGATGAGCATGGAGAACACCCTGTTGCCGCACCAGTACGTGCTGGTGGACAAGCTCACCCCGCGGTTCGACCCGTACAAGCGGGGCGACATCGTGGTCTTCATGCCGCCCGGCGCGACGCCCGGTTCGACCCCCTACATCAAGCGCGTGATCGGCCTGCCGGGCGAGACCGTGGACCTGCGCAACGGCCACGTGTCGATCAACGGGCAGGAGATCAGCGAGCCGTACGTGTTCCCGGGACAGACCACGGAACCCCTCGGGGGCCAGGACCACTGGGTGGTGCCCGCGAACTCGCTCTTCGTGATGGGCGACCACCGCGAGGAATCCAGCGATTCCCGGGTGTTCGGGCCGGTGCCGATCGCGAACGTCATCGGCCGGGCCTGGCTGCGCTACTGGCCCCTCAACACCTTCGAGATCCTGGCCACGCCGACGTATCCCGACCTCAGCCCGCTGGTCCTCCCGTCGGTGCCTCCCTCGGGATCGGCGGATTTCGCCCGCGCGGCCTGACCGGGAACCCGGGCGTGGAACCCGCCCTGGCCCACTGACACTACAATGGCCGCGTGCGAATGATCAATGCATGACAGCGGGTGCGCAGTTGCCCGACTGTCCGTGCCCGCGCAAAGGACGGGCAACGCTCGCACGGGAGGGTCGCATTGGTGCGTCGGCTTCGTGAGCGATCGATCGAGGTCTCCGTCGCGCTCGTCGTCGTTGCGCTGATCGCGCTCGCGTGGCTGCTGCTCACAGCATCTGTTGCGCATGGCGCCTGACGCTATGCAGGGGCCCGGCGGCTCCAAGCACATCATGCCGCTGGGCTCCGATGTCCGCGTCGTGGTCAACCGGGCCGAGGCAAGCGGTGGCAGAGTTCGTGGCCCGTCCGTCTCGGGACTGCGGCGCGGCTGGTAGCTCAAACACGTCCGGAAAGCCGCTCTTCGCGGGCTTCGCCGCGCCCCCGCTTGGTCTACGCCGACACGGGACTGGTGGGTGCCGCGCTGGAGGACGCCGCGACAGCCGGGAGAGTCGCGCAGGCCGAGGCTGAGCAGGCGCGCGAGGGCCTCACGCGCGAAGCATCTGAACTTCGCCGCAAGCTCGGGCGCTACTTCGCTGCGCTCGAGACGGGCGAGCTCGACGCACCGCTCGTGCAGTCGCGCCTGGCCGAGCTACAGGCCCAGCTGGCGGCCATCGAGGCGCGTCTCGCCGACACCTCACACCGGCACCCGGCTGCAGACAGTCCTTCCGGGCCGGTCGAGGCAGCCATCGTCTCCTGGGCCCTCAGTCAGGCCCTCGGCGAGGTCCTGCACCAGGGGCAGCGGGCCTGCACCAAGGCGCTGCTGTTGCGCCTGCTGATCGGCGAGATCCGTGTCGTGTCACCGGATGACATCCGGCCGACCTACCGGGTGCCGCCCGCGGTTCGCATACCGGAACAGATGGTAGACCAGACCCGCGCTGATGAGGAGGAGACACAGCCCCCATGGACGCCCCGATCTCAAGCGGGCAGAATGGCATGCTCGTTCTCGTCAGCACCGGAGTCGTCCGTTGAGTTGGGGACGGAGCGCGTTGGCCGGGGGGCCGCCATCCGGTCAGCCTGCTTGTTGTTCTCGCCTGCTACAGGAGGGCATACCACCCGAGCGGGTCCGAGCCTTTGTCTGACGGCGGCTCCAGTCCCTTCCACCCGACGAGTTGTAGCCGACTGGTGGTCGTCCCCACGCGCGTGGGGGTGGACCGGTGTCCGTGCCGAAGGTCACGCTGCCATCGTCGTCGTCCCCACGCGCGTGGGGGTGGACCGGTCGGCCGCGACTGGATCACCACCCGGGACGAGTCGTCCCCACGCGCGTGGGGGGTGGACCGGACACCAACGGCCAGTACGTCTGGGCTCCGTCCGTCGTCCCGACGCGCGGGGCGCTGGACTGCCTGCAGCACCGGCTATGCCGCGGCAGCGAGTTGACGGTCCGCGTCCTTGGCGGCGCCGTCCTCGTCGATCGCCTCGCACAGCGCGATCAGCAGGGCCACCAGTTCGGCAGTGGCCTGGTCCTCGGTGAGCTCGTCCATCGGTCGGGAGCCTCAGTGTCGCCCGCGCTCTTCGGGGGCTGACGGAAGCTCGTCGAGAACGAGTTACGGTCAAGACGAAGAGCCAGAAATGCGGTGCGAGCAGGCACCGGCCTCTTCTGCGAACTGAACGTACGTCGACTACTCGGGTCGGCTCCAGCGGGCCCAGATCGACAACCAGCCGGACTAGGGCAGGGGACCGTCAGGCCGGGGCCCATCCGCCGCCCGGGGCGCTTCCTGCCCCCAGCCGGTCGATCTCCTGTCGGATCGCCTCGACGTAGGCGGGCAGGACCTGCCGGACCGCCGGGGAGAGCGCCGCTCCGAGCTCGAAGGACTCGCCTCCCAGCCCCACGAAACTCCCCTCGGGAAGCGCGCCACGGAGCACCGCCACGAGGGCAAGCACGTCCCGCAGGGGAAGCACGTGGGAGGAACGGGGGCCGGGCCCGCTGGATGCGAGGTCCGCCAGCGGGCGATGGATGATGGCGCCCGGCGGGACACCGCGCACCGCGTCGAGGACGACCACGCGCACCTCCGGCCCGACGCCGGCGAGGTCGTCGGGCTCCAGCTGGCCGACGAGCCGGATCTGGACGCCGAACCGGGCGCCGGCCTCGTCCGCGCGCGCCAGCAGCTGCTCGGCCGCGACGAGGGCCGCGGCGTCGTCGCCGCGGGACCGTTCGCCGCAGGCCAGGACCAGCACGTGGCCCGGCCGGGGATCGGCGGCCGCGGAACCGGCCGCCGCGTGTCCCCCCGCCGCATCGCCGGGGGTCACGACCGGTCGATCGTGACGTCCAGGAAGTGCGTCGCGCACGAGATGCACGGGTCGTAGCTGCGGATCAGCTGCTCCAGGCGGCGCGTGGCCTCCGCGTGCTCGAGCTCCAGGACCGACGGCGCGAAGCCCCGCAGGTCGGCCTCGATCTGCCCCTGGTTCTGGCTCGTGGGCGGGACGATCTGGGCACGTGTCACGTACCCGCGCTCGTCGGTCTCCCAGTGATGCCAGCACGTGCCGCGGGGCGCCTCCGAGCCCCAGCCGGCCGCCCCCGCCTTCGGCGTCCAGGGCACGAAGGGCGCCGCGGGGCGCCGGTAGCCGTCGATGATGTCGATGGCCTCCGCGCAGTAGTGGACCAGCTCCACGCCGCGCGCTGCGATGCTCCAGAACGGGTTGCGTGCGATCTGGTCCGCGAGCCCGGTGCGTGCCAGCGCCTCCCTGGCGACCGGGTGCAGCTGCTCGGCCGCGATGGTCACCCGGGCCGACGGCCCGAGCTGATACGTCTCCCCGGCGTGGGTGCGCGCGTGGAGTGCGTTGCTCCCCTCGTGGTGCTCCTCGCGGAAGACCGTCCGCCAGTCGCCGATGGGAACGTCGATCGTCCCGTCGTGCGACACGAGTCGTCCGGCGAAGAGCGGGTACTCGTCCGGGTGCCGCAGGGACACCAGCCGCACGGGGCGTTCGAACGGTGGCGCCTGGAACTGTGCGACGAAGTCGAGGGTGGCCTTCGCCTGCTCGAGCGCCGTCGCCAGCGCCGGCCGCATCGCCAGGAGCTCCTCGCGCGTCGGCACGTGGTAGAGGCCGCCGACCCGAACGTTGACGGGGTGGATCGAGCGGCCGCCGACGACGGCCATCAGCTCGTTGCCGACCTTCTTGAGCGCGAGCCCCTGCTCCACCACCGCCCGGTGGTCCTTGGCCAGGTCGATCGCGCTGGCATAGCCCAGGAAGTCCGGCGCGTGCAGGAGGTAGACGTGCAGTGCGTGGCTCTCGATGTACTCACCGGCGTACAGCAGGCGTCGCAGCGCACGCACCTGGGGATCCACGGTCACCCCGAAGATCGCCTCGAACGCCCCGGCGGCGCTCATCTGGTAGGCCTCGGGACAGATCCCGCAGATCCTGGCCACGATGTCCAGGACCTGGTCCGGGTGCCGTCCCACCACCAGCTGCTCGAAGTACCGCGGTGCCTCGAAGATCCGCAGGCGCGCGTCGGTCACCTCGCCGTCCCGGACGGTCAGATGGAGCGATCCTTCGCCCTCGACGCGGGTGATCCCCTCGACGCGGAACGATCGCTCGAAGGAGGGTGCCTCGGTCGTCATCAGTTGCCTCCGGACGGCGTGCCGGTGCTGGCCGGCGAGGGCGCGTGACCGGCCGGGATGCCGGGGGCGCCCCCGAGCTCGGTGATCACGTCGCGGAAGGGCGGCGCGTAGCCGGTGAACCCGGCGAACAGCCGGCCGGCTTCCACGGGCGTCTGCCCCATGGCGACGAACTGCGCGCCCAGGCTCGCCGCGTTGGCCTGCTCGCGGGGACCGAAGCACCCGTAGCAGCCGCGGTCGAACCCGGGGCAGAGCGCGCCGCACCCGGTCATGGTGACGGGGCCCAGGCAGGGGATGCCCTGCGCGACCATCACGCAGACGCGCCCGGCGCGCTTGCAGGCGGCGCAGACCGCCTCGTCGGGCAGGTTGGCGCGTCGCCCCGTGAGCAGCGCCGCCACGAACTCGAGGAGCTGGTCGCCGTTGATGGGGCAGCCGCGCAGCTCGCCGTCGACCTTGACGTAGTCCGACACGGGTTGGGCGGTGGCGAGGGATTCCACGTATTCCGGATGGGCGTAGACCGCCGCGCGGAACGCGTCGTGGTTGGCCCAGTTGCGCATCGCCTGGATGCCGCCGGCCGTGGCGCAGGCGCCGATGGTGACGAGCGACTTGGCCTCGCGGCGGACCTCGTGGATCGTCTCGAGCTGCTCGGGGGTGCTGACTGCGCCCTCCACCAGGACGACGTCGTACGGCCCGCTGGAGCGGTGGCTGGTGGCCTCCGGGAACTCCACGATGTCGATCCGCTCGGCAATGGAGAGCAGGGCGTCCTCGAGGTTGAGCAGCATCAGCTGGCAGCCGTCGCAGGACGCCAGCTTGACCACGCCCAGGCGGGGACGAGGGGTGCTCGTAGCGCGGACCATCAGATGCCCTCCCGTCCGAAGACGTCACCGAGCTGCGCCAGCGAGAAGACCGGACCGTCCTTGCAGACGAAGAAGGGCCCCACCTGGCAGTGCCCGCACAGTCCGACGCCGCACTCCATGTGGCGTTCCATCGAGATGAAGATCCGGTCCTGGGTGATCCCCCGAGCGGCGAGCGTGCTCACGGTGGCCTGGATCATGCGTTCCGGACCGCACACGAAGGCGATCGCCTTGCTGCCGTCCCAGCGCGCATGATCGAAGAGCTGGGTGACCACGCCCACGCGCCCGAGCCAGGTGGTGTCCGCGCGATCGACCGTGACGCCCACGTCCAGGTCCCCGCGCGAGGCCCAGGCCGCGAGTTCCTCCTTGTAGAGCAGGTCGCTCGGGGTCCGCGCGCCGTGGTAGATGTGGACCTCGCCGAAGCTGGCGCGGTGGGCCAGGATCTCGTCGACGATCGGTCGCAACGGCGGGAACCCCATGCCGCCCCCGACGATCACCACGTCATGGTCATGGGCGGCTTCCACGGGCCATCCGTGCCCGAGCGGAGCCGAGAGCCCCACCTCCGCGCCGCGCTCCAGCCCGGTCACGAAGGTGCTGGCCGGTCCCACCGCCCGCACCGTGAGCTCCATGCCCGTGGGGAGGCGCCGGGAGATCGAGATGGGGATCGAGCCGATGGCCGGCACCGAGACCATCACGAACTCGCCATGGAGGCGGCTCCAGTCCATGCCGTCGGGCGTGCTGAGCGCGAGCGTCACCGTGTCGTGCGTCTCCGGGCGGACCGCATCGACGTGGAACACGCTGGTCCGCGGGGCATGCGCCGCCACCTGTGCCTCCGTGCCGAGCACGGGCGGTGGCGCGATGAGGTTGAGTTCCTCGCGGACGTCGATTCCGACGGGGCACCACGTGATGCATCGGCCGCATCCCACGCAGCCGGAGGTGCCGAACTGGTCGATCCACGTGGCGAACTTGTGGGTGAGCCACTGCCGGTAGCGGTCCTGGACGCGCGGCCGGAAGTTGCCGCCCAGGGCGACCGCGGAGAAGCCCTTGGTGAAGCAGAAGTCCCAGCGTCGCTCGGTCACCGCCGTGCGCCCGTCCAGGTCGGATCGCTGGCTGACGCTGGTGCAGAAGCATGTGGGACAGACCGCGGTGCAGTTGGTGCAGGCCAGGCAGCGATCGGCGATTTCCGCCCAGCGTGGGCTGTCGAGCTTCGCCAGCAGACGGTCGTGGAGCCCGGCGGTGGCGACGGGGTCGCCGATCCGGTCGCGGGCGGCCACCAGCTGGTCCGACCCCTCGACGAGCTGGTCCTCGGTGGCCGCGGACAGGCCCAGCCGGGCCACGATCCCGGCGCCCTCCTCGGATCCCGAGCTGACCAGGAAGCCGTCGGCCAGCTCGACCAGCAGGACGTCGTGCCCGCCCCGCACGCCTGGCCCGGTTCCCATCGAGGTGCAGAAGCACGTGCCGCCCGGTTCGGCGCACTGGACGGCGACGATGAGCGCGTGCTCGCGGCGCTTGCGGAAGTCCTCGTCGGTGTAGGGGCCGCCCAGCAGGACACGGTCCTCGATCCCCAGGGCCGCCAGCTCGCAGGCGCGCACCCCGAGGAACGCCAGCTTCGGGATCTCGTGGTGGACGGGGCCGAAGGAGACGTGCCCGTGCTCGTCCCGGTGGGACTCGGCCAGGTCGAGCGTGGGCGGGAAGACGAAACGCTTCCAGGAGGTGGGTCCCACGGCATAGGCGAAGTACCGCTCGTCGTGGTGGTCCACCAGCCGGTAGCGGCCGGGGGATTGCTCGGCGCCCATCCCGACCGGCAGGTCGCTGACGGCGCGGACCTCGCCGTACACGATGGCGCCGTCGGCGACGGTGGGCCCGATGACGGTGCGGCCGTCCTCGCCGAGGAGGTCGATCAAGTGCTGGAACTCCGCGCGGGGCAGGAACCCGGTCCCCCGGCGCGGCTCGGTGGTCACGGTGGTCACGGCGCTGCTGGTCACCTCGCGAACAGGTCGAGCATCTGGAGCCGGGTGGCGTTGAGCCGGCGGGCGAGCGCCTGCAGGACCCTGGGGTACAGGACCGCGGCCAGGTCGTGGTCCGCCGCGAGCGCGGCCCGCAGGCCGGGTCCGTCGAGTGCGAGGACGTCGACCGGCTGCAGCGCGACGACCGTGGACGTCGATCGGTACGGCGGGACGAGCGCCGACTGCCCGAAGATGTCGCCCGGTTCGACGGTCAGGATGGTCACCCAGCCTTGCTCCGGGACCAGGGTCCGCAGCGAGACCCGCCCGCTGAGGACGATCCCGATCTCATTGGCCAGCTGTCCTTCGGTGAGAAGCGTGGTGCCGGCAGGGGCCTGGTACCGTCGCGCAAGCCCCACCAGGCGCACCTGTGCCTCCGGCGGCAGGTTCGCGCCGAACCAGGTGGCATTGAGGAGCGCGACGAACTCGGCGTCGTGTTCGGTCCGGGCCGTGGAGCCCTCGGTCTGGGGCATGCAGCGGAACCTCCGTAGGCGCGGGACGCTGTGTGCCTGTATGGGACCATGCCATGGCAAGAGGCCGACAGGGTCTCCGGTCACCGGAAGCCGGTCCGTCCGACCCGGCGCTCCCGCGCGCGGTCGCGAGATGCGCGGGTACGATGGGCGCCCATGGGGAGGATCGCCGGAGGCGACGGCGTGATCGTCGGGTCCGGAACCCGCCGAGTCTTCCGCGCCGCCGCCTACGCACTCGCGGGCTCGGGCATGGAGTCGCTCTTCACCTCGGC